>JBBTEQ010000026.1:8052-20600 GCA_038042235.1 Bdellovibrionota bacterium
GATGCATGGGTTTTGGATTTTTAATCATAATCTTGCTACTCAGCAATTTCTAAAATAATTTCTTTGAACTTTTCAGGATCTTTTTTGGCCATTTGAATAAGTCGGGCAGAACTACCGTGAGGAGTGTTGGTTCCAAGTTCCCACGATTTAACAGCTCCATCTGAAACACCAAGAATTTTAGCGAAAATGGGCTGACTTACTTTTAAGATTTTCTCTCGAACCTGTTTAACCTGTAACTTAGTAAACTCAGGAGGAGTTCCGGGTATATCAACAGAAGAAGTGCGGAGATCCGTTTTTTTATTTTCATAAGCGATGGCCTCTTTCAGGCCCTTTAATAAACCTTGGCCTAGCTTAGTCGTGTTCTTTTTTTTCATAGACTCTCCTATTTTTTTAGAAGCCCAGCGAGCTCCTTCAATTCATTTTTCTCTTCAGCACTAATGTTGTCTGATTCAGACTTTTCTAGTACAAACAGCAAGTAACATTTTTCTTTAGTGGCGATATCTAAGTAAAAAACACGAATGCCACCACTTTTCCCTTTACCTTTTGCACCCATTCTAAACTTTCTTAGTCCCCCAGTTCCTTTAACTAAAACTCCGACTTCAGGGTCTTTTGTGATGGATTCCTGTATATTTCTCAACAAGTCTGCATCATCAAGATTATCAAGCTTCTTTTGAAAGTCCTTGGCTTCAATAAATACTCTTTTCATGTATGTTATCGGAAATTCAGTGGTACTATTTGATAGTATACTATTGGGTAGTATATTTCAAGTTCTCAAGTCTTATAATTTCATTTTGAGACACTGATGCCAAGAATTTCCAGGTCCTTTCTTTTATAGTGGTTTATATGACGATTATTACTTTAGTCGAGGCGGTTGGTTTTTGAATTATTTCTGTTCGAGAATCATACAACTGCGAGTATTGCGCCAGCTCTAAATCAAGCGTAAGTGTATATCTCCAGAATTGCAGTTCGATATTCGGATATGTTGGGGGCACAAAAAAATTCTTTATTTTGTGTTGAGAGCGAACATACCATAGGGTGAGCAGAAACCGAAAAAAAATGGGTAAAACTCGAAGTCAATGTTATCCACGAAAATGAACTTGAAATCCGAGTCACCGATAGTGGACCAGGGCTTAAACCTGAAGTTATTAATAAAATTTTGCGACCATTTTTTTACTACCAAAGAAGTCGGGAAGGGCGCTGGTCTTGGTTTATACATTTCTAAGCAAATCATTGAAGATCATAACGGACATATTTATGTCGAAGCCAGTTTACCGAACACCCAATTTGTGGTTCGCTTGCCGCTCAGTCAAAACTTTACAGCACGCCTCTTTTCATTTGATCACGTTCAATTGAGTCGAATAATGCTTGAAAATTACCTTCTCCAAAAGAAAGGTGGTTTTCTCTTTGAATAAACTCTATAAAAATTGGACCTATCAAGTTTTTAGTAAAAATTTGTAGCAGATATCCTTCAGCGTCGCCATCAACCAGAACCTGATGTTTTTGAATAAGCGATCTGTCCTCTTTTACTTGCGGAACACGGTCATAAATTTTTTCATAATACTCATCATTGATATCTAAAGTTTTTATTGATGTGCCTTCGAGTTTTTGAAGTGAAGAAATTAAGTCTTTTGTGAGAAAAGCTAAGTGTTGAATGCCCGGTCCGTGATATTCATCTAAATACTCATTTATCTGTGATTTAGCTTCTGAGGCTTCATTGATCGGAATACAAAACAAGCCACAAGGTGATTTTAATGCAAAAGAGGTCAGCCCGGTTTTTTTGCCCTTGATATCGAAATAACGAACTTCTTCAAAGCCGAAGATCTCTTTGTAAAACGAGGCCCACTTTTGCATAGTGCCTTTGTAGACATTGTTCGTGAGGTGATCAATTAACAAAAATCCTTTTTCTGGAACTAATACAGGGTCTTGAAGGGGTTCAAATCCGAATCGTTCGAAGCTGAATTTTGTATTTTCATCAGGTTCGATTAAATAAATTAAACTTTCGCCTATGCCCGATAGGGCAGGTAAGCGACTGCCATCGGAAATATAATTGTAGTCAGAATTCGTGCTGCCTGCTGCGCCTCGAATTAAAGCAGTTGTGTAAGCAGATTTTGAGTTGGCGACCCTCCATCCCATTGCTGAAATTGAAGGACCATGAATTTTAAAAAAATCATGTGCTTTTGTTTTAGTTTCGTAATTCAATAAAAATGTGATTTCGGCCTGTCTGTACAAATCAATATTTTTCCATTTGTGCTTTGCCAGCTTTGAAAAACCTAATTCTAAAAAAAGTTGATGCAGTTTTTCGGGTTTATCTGTTGTAAGTTCAACAAAATCAATTCCGTTAAGTGAGAGGGGGTTTTTATTCATTTTTGGGCTCCTTCAATTCAGGGTATTAAGTAATTAGATTTGGGTTTAAGAATGAATTGTTGAGCTCCTTAAAAGAATCAATAACATCTCCTAATAAAGTTGTATCATGTTGATTTTCTTTTTCGAGCATTTTAGAATAAGCCATTAGAAGATCTTCAGTCGTAATTATTCCAATCATTTTTTCTTTATTTGTAACAAGCACAGCAGAAATTTTTTTATTAATCATTGAAAATATGACGTGTTGTAATTTTGCATTAAGCTCAACAGTGTGGAGGTGGGTACTCATGACGTCGGATACAATAATTTCACACGAATTCAGATTTTTTAAAAGGTCACGATCAGAAACAATGCCAACAATTTTACCGGCTTCGTCAACGACTGGAAGGTGACGAAAATGGTGAGCCTTCATAATCATGAGGGCTTTTTCAACACGTACATTTTTATCGATGCTGATTAAATTCTTTGACGTATTCTCTCTTACTGTATTCACCTGTGATATTTTTGTCATTGAGCCCCCACAGAACCAGTCTGACTTGGAAGGCGAATTTCATCTATGATCGGCATCATAAATGTCGGTTGGTGGATACGTTAAGAGGGGAGTAGGGGTAAATTTAATGATTTAAGCGGTAAAATACTGGTCCAACCGAATTCCTTGTATTGTCTAGCCAGCCACTTTGGCTTTCCCTTTATTCTTTACTGCATAAGCTAGTAATACATCACGAATAAGTTTTTGATAGCGACCTTCATATTCTTCATTCAGGGCCATTTTTTTTAGACTTTTTATCAAATCGAGAGGTAATCGAATTGAAATATGAGCGGTTATTTTCTCATCTTCAAAATCGCTGATCGGAACATTGATATTTCCGGTTTTTATTTTTTTAGCCATGCAGTTCCTCCCATCGTTCAAGTAATAAAGTTTGATTTTCTTTAACGACTTTAACTATTCGTAATAAAGTTGAATGAGAAAACTCAGTCTCTTTATCCGCGTCATTAAGCATACCATATATACTGTATATACAAAAGAAGAAATTTCATTAAATATGATAAAATAGGGATTTTCGGGTCAAATTGATTGGCGAGTTTACTTATATGGCGACTCATGCGGCTCTAGTTAGCATGAATCGTGCTGAGTCTTACTAATTAGAGGGCACTAATGACAGAATAATTATCCGATTATCGTATAAAAAAACGGATCGCCATTCTTAAACCATCAATTTTTTTGTGATTTTAATGGCAAGATCGGTAGATTTTAATTGGTCAAAAGGGGCATTTCGTTGTTTTCTTAATTCATAAGCTTCTTGAAAAGCACTCAAAGCCTCAGCCAAACGATTTTGATCGAATAAATTTTTTCCGGTATGTTGCAGGGCAAAATCTAAGTAGTTAGAAACAGCAGGATTCGTTCTGCAACTTAAAACTACCTCTGAAAACAGTAAGTTGCTTTTATCGAACTTTTTTTGCCACTGAAGAATGTGAGCTAAGCGGATTTTCTGTTGAATTTCTATTGATACACCTAAGTTGTTATCATCAATAATTTGTAATGCGTGGTGCAGAGTTTTTTCGGCCAGGTCGAGTTCACCAATGCACCTCAGATATGTTCCGATTTCACCTAATGTGCTCACTTGTATTTTATTATCGGAAGCTATGTTGAGGGATTCTATGAGTTTCAGAATATGAAGTTTGATAGCAGAAGGGTCGGCAGGGACTTCTCGTAAGTTATCATCAAACTTAAAATTAAAGCTCAATTGAGTTTGGTTGAGATTCATTTTTTTTCAAGTTCAAGGCTTATGGCACCTTGGGTAAATTTCATTTTATCAATTAAGCCAGTTGTACTATTTTTAATAAATTCAATTTGCGCTAATCCTTGAATATCAAAAAGGTTTAAAGACTTGGCATTTAAGCGTCCTATTTCTTGGCCGGGGATTTCGTAGGTCAAAAAATTATTTCTTTGTTCTATAACAAAACTCAATGCAAGTGTTTTTGCAACATAGGTGCCGGCACGTTCTTTTAGTTCGGTTGTTGTTAGTTCATAACCAATATTAGGCTTACATGCTGAAGAAGTAAGAAAAATAGTTTTTATACATTGAATTTGGTTGGCCGAATTTACTAATGTAACCAAGGCTTTTTTGCCATCAGTTGATAAAATAATTTCTGATCTAAAGCCGCCCGTTCCGCCGCTATGACCTCTATAATCTGTTTCAATTCCCCAACCAAGTCCAATTCGTGCATCTCCGTTTTGGGCGTGGACTGATTGTGCCAATTTTAAATTTTCTGATATAGAAGTATTCTCCGGATTTTTATTGGCCATCAGAAATGACATTAAATCACTGGCCGTGCTGCGAATTCCTCCAGCGCCAACTAATACATTTAAATTCCAAGGAAGTGTGACCCCTAAATAATCGTTATAAGGTGTTGCAAATTGAGTTTTCTGAAACTCATTTAAAGTCACAACAGTAGATGGCATATTTAAGGGGGTAGTGATCAACTCTTGCAAAAGTTGCTCGTAAGATTTGTTCGTTGCAATAGTTAGAATATGGCCTAGTAAGCCCACCCCGAGGTTGGAATAATTATTCCAAGAAAAAGGCGTCGGGCGGGTAAGCTCAGATACCGAAATCAGATATTCAATAAGCAGTTTTTCAGTGTAATCGGCATAAGGGTCTTTTACATTAGCAGGTTTAAAATTACGAGGAAGGCGAGGTAAGCCCGAAGTATGAGTTGAAAGCTCAACTAAAGTAATCTGACCTGTTGGATAATTTTTTAGTTCAGGAATATATTTTGATATAGGGTCGTTTAAATTAACAATTTTTTTGTTGTGTAAACTCGCTAATATGATGCCCGTAAATACTTTTGAAATAGAACCAATTTCATAAATGCTGTGTTCAGTTGGTTTGTGACCCGAACCAATTTGTGTTTCACCATAAGAGGCATAAGTTATTTTGCCGTTCTCATAAAGACCAATGACGGCTCCAGGAATAAAATTCTTTTCAATTTGTAGTTGTACAGCTTGGTCAATTTTTTCAAGGGTGGTTTCAGCTGCAAAAAGTGAAAATGAAATTGATAGGAGCAAGGCGACTGTAAAAATTCGATAATTCATTTTATAACCTCAAATGTGTTTTATAACATTTGAGGTATCCTTGAGCAATGCTGGTTAGTAAGCTTGTAAATTGTTCATTGGTTGAGATTCAGCTTTATCAGTGTTATCAGATCTAATTATCGTTAACTTCACATTCAAACTCAACTGTAGATCCGTTTGCGCGTGTTAACATAGCCGATTTTAAACTATAAGACAGTGTGTAACGAGGCGTTTCAACATAAGCCACAATTCCCTTTTTAGAGCAACTATTCCACGTAGTTGTTTGATTCATTATTTTTCCATTATAAGAAATACGAAAAGCACCTGTGCCACCATCGCACCAACTACTAACGGGTTTAGATGTTAGAATAGTGAAAGTTAATGTATGACCACTCCCGTTTCTACTAGAACAAGTTGCAAGCGGTGCTGGCTCTGTTGCAGTAGCATTGAGTGATAAAAAAACTGTGCTGATAATAACAAATAAAACTTTTTTCATAAAAATTCTCCTTTAATGTAAGAGCCCTTAAAGGCATCTTGTAAAGTCCTTAAACCACTTAAAGACTGCGATTACCTATATAAGCTATTTAATACTATTTGCAAAATGCATACTTTTGATGTATATATCAAATTAAATGAGTTTACTAAGCCATAACCTACAAGCCTTCTTAGCCGTCTATGAAAAAACCACAGTTAGTGCTGCCGCTGAATCTTTAAATGTCGGACAAACCGCTATTACTCAGAGGATAAGGGCTTTAGAGAAAAGTCTTGGAGCCAGCCTGTTCATCCGTGGGCGCAAAGGGATGAAGTTAACCTCAGAAGGTACAATTCTGTTAAAGTACTGTCTTGGAGCCAGAGAGCTATCTGGCAAAACTCTTAAGGAATTAAAAAGCAATGCTGTTGAATTTGATGTCGATCTTCGTATTGCGGGACCGACGAGTATAATTTCCGGCAGAGTTGTTCCGCAGCTTAAGGGGCTCTACAAGCGTTGGCCGCATTTAAACTTACATTTTATTATTGATGACCGAGAAAACAGATTAGATCTTATTAAACAGGGCACAGCGGACATCGTGGTGCTTTATCCGCATCAAGTTCCTAACGAGCTCGATAGTAAACTTGTTAAACCAGATGAATATTTTTTATTGGCCCACCCAAGTTGGGCTAAAAGGTCACTTGTTGATATACTTGAAAAGGAAAGACTTTTTGCATTTCACCCTGAAGATTCAACGAGTTTAAATTACCTAAAGTCTTTTGATTTGCTTAAATATTTGAAGCGCCCTCGATTATTTGTTAACGAAAACTTAGCTTTATCCACCCTGCTTTGCGAGGGCGTTGGCTTTGGTCTGCTTTCACGAGAAATAGCTCAGCCACTGCTTGATAACCAGCAGCTTATCAAATTAAATCAGGGAAAAAGTTTGAAAGACGCTTTGGCTTTTGCTTGGCATCCAAGAAGCGATATGCCAGATTACTTTAAAGATATCATTCGATTACTCAAATGAAATTATAAATGAGCTCTATTATGGAGCTTATTTGGGTTTTGGCGCATCGCACATTTGTTTTTTTGAATAAACATTTGGCAAGAATTAAAACTAGACTTGTCGGCAACGTGCAAGTTGTGTGATGTCTATACTTCGTTAAACAAATAACAAGGAGAAAAAAATGAGATTATTCCACGCCCCAAATACATGTTCCCAAGCGGTTTACAGCGTAATTACTGAATTAGGAATTAAATGTGAAATCGTTAAAGTTGATTTTGCGAATAAAACTGAGCTTTTAAAGTTCAATCCACTTGGTCGAGTACCAACATTAGTTTTAGATGACGGAAAAGTTTTAACTGAAGTTGCAGCTATCTTACAATATCTTGCAGATACAAAACCTGAAATGAATTTAATTCCTAAAGCTGGTACATGGGAACGTGCAAAGACAATTGAATTGATGAACTATGTTGCCACTGATTTACATAAAGGAATCGGCGCATTATTTAATAAAGATATGCCTGAAGCTGGCAAAACAGTTATTAAAACCTCGGTTCACAGACATTTAGCATTTTTAAACACTCATTTAGAAACCAATAAATTTTTAGCTGCAAGCCAATTTACAATCGCTGATGCTTATTGCTATACAATCGTTGGTTGGACTAAGTTTGTAGGTGTTGATATGGCTGCTTATCCTAATGTATTAGGCTACTGTGAGCGCATCGGAATGCGTCCTGCAATTGCTAAAGTTATCCAAGCTGACAATGCAAAGTAATTAGTAATTAATAAGCCTTTATTAGTTAATGAAAAATGTCATCGTAATTGATGGCATTTTTTTTTTTGAAGATTTGATTTTTTAAGTGCGTAAATATTTCAAGCTTCTTCCGTATCTGGGCGTACATTGTACATTTATACACGTCAGTAGGAAATACACTCTAAAAAAGTCTAGAATATACAGACAGCTTAGTGTTATGGTGTTTAGAGATGAAAGGAAGGCTTATGGGTTTAAAATTTTGGATTTTGAGTCTTATTTTATTTTCAACACTGGCTGGCTTCGCTGAGCAAGGTTCTAAGCCTCAAAATACAGCGCGGCTTCTTCCGACTTGGGAATTGACCTTGAAAAGCTCGAGTTATTTGAACCAAATGATTCAAAAGAACGCTTGGTTTAACGAGTTCAGACAGACCGCTTTTTATGCGAGTAAGATGAAGACGATTTCACCGGTACTTTTTTCCCTCGCAGATGATTATGCTCCCTCAGCTGAAAGCTGGAAGGGGCGTCTGTTAGATTATGCTTATGAAAAAATTATGGACGGACAGCCTATTATGGTTTCCTATTATAATCGTCCATCCTTAGCCGGTCCAATAGCCATTTCATTATTTGAATTGCCAGCAGCTAAAATTAAGATCGCTGAAGGTTTGATAAAAATTTTTCGAAGTGCCGAAGATAAAGAATATGGGCGGGGAGCTGCATCTAGAGTTAAGGTCACGCCGCTTTTGATTCGCAATCAGAAATTTGCAGTTTTTTTGAAAGACGGATGCTTTGTGATCGGGCCTGATCCTGAGCTCGTGTTCTTGAATGCGGCGGGATGCAAGGATTGGAAACCACCAGTAGCTGACGCTATTTATCAAGTGCGTATTTCGCAGCAGTTTCCGGCCTTGAATAACTTACGTGAAAACTTCTTAGCATCAGATGATATTCTGCAAATGAATCTTAAGTGGAATTCATCTTTGTACAAGCTAGAACCAGATGAAGCGCAAGTTCAGTTTAATGGTTTGAGCCCTTTTCAAAAGGGAAAATTAAGCACGGCTATTGTTAACGGGTTACCGGCATCTTCCTTTTTTTATGCCACTGTGACTTTACCGAGTCTTGATTTTGTTGATGCTCAAAGCCTGACAAAATATTTTAAAGAAGATAAAAAGACATTACTCAAGAGAAAACCAACATCAGTGACATTATTCTATGCGCCTTTTACCGAGCTTTCTGAAATGAAGATGGGAACTGGACTTTTACTACATTACCCGGCGGCTTCTAAAAAGACTTTGAAAGATATCAGTCAAGTGATGAATGCGCAAAAGACAGGTGAGATTTTTATGCGTCCTGTGTGTAAAGATTTAATCGTGTTGTCGAATCTAAAAAGTATGGTTCATCTTGTAGATGAAGTTTGCCGAAATAAGCAAGCCTCATTTGCTGATTTGAATAAGAAATGGGGGCAGCAATTGACCCAGAAAGAGATTTCGGCCGCCTTTTATTTTTCTTCGGGTAAAATGATGTCTCGTTATATGCAAACAGGATCGGAAAAAAACAGCCCAATGCCAGCTCTGTCAGCGATGGAAATAAAACAGAGTCAAAAACTTGTTGAATCTTTGCCAGAATATTTATTTTCGGGAACAGTGGATAAAGATATTCTTTTGATGAAATCAACCCGCTAGATCTACTGTGGGGGCAAAGCCTTCATCTTACGATAGAGCTGAAGACCAATCCAGGCATCGGTGGCCGCATACATAATTTGTTGATCGGTTAGTGAAGGGGCATCCCAATTAGTTATTTTAGCCTTTTTAGAAAGATTTGCCTGCAAAATTTCTTCTGTCATTCCCTTGAGTCCAAAATTCTTAAGCCCTTTAATTTTAGCCATATCCTGAAGTTCGATAAAGTTTTGTGGAACGAATTTAAATAGTTTTTGCAGTTGTTTTAGATCATCACGGATGGCAACCCCGACCTTGATGACGTGACTGTTTTCAAAAATATTTTTTATGATTTGAAATTGGGTTATAGCTTGTAGCCGTATTAAATACACATCGTGTTCTGTTGCTAACTGCAAGAGTGCTACTTTATAAAACTCTCCTACTTTGAAACTGGGCCTTGTTTCAGTATCAAAACCGAGCTCCATTGGCGAGTTCAACTGATCAGAGATGCTTAAGAGTTCTTTGTCATTGTTGATTAGATGAATCTTACCCTTGAAATTGATAAATTCATATTCAGTTTTTTTATTAATATTATCCATAGGTAAATTCTAAGTATCAGCCTTTAAGCCATTCATCAAGTTTCATTATTAAATATAAAGTGTAAAAACATTAGACACTTTTACGGAAAAACTACACGCCTAGAAATTTTTTAATACAACGCAATAAAATACTGATACAAATGGGGTTCATTAAAAAGGGTGTTGTATGCTTAAAATGCTAATTCTTACTTTTATTTCTTTTGTACTGGCTGCGAGTTTGGCATATTCACAGGAAACTCCACCAGAGCTTACACCGGTAGATTCACTTGAAGATCCACCAGAGCTTACCCAGATTGTTCCACTGGTGACGCCGTATCCTTACCCTTACAACAATCCAGATACAGCCAGTCTTTCTGCAGCTATCATGAAATCCAAAACAAAGAAGATGTTCGATAAAATAGAAATAATGGATGTGCCCTCATTGTCCGGCCGCAATGATGTTAAATTTGTAGAAGATCGTGGGAATTTTAAGTTTGGGTTTTACCCGCAGAAAAAGGCAGCGCCCTTGGTCTTTATAATCGCCGATATGGCGGGTTCGTATGTTTCGGGCTATATGATGTATGAGGCCGATTTACTGCATCAGAACGGGTATAATGTTATTACAATCTCATCGCCGTTTTTTTGGAACTTTATTATCTCATCAAGCAAAACAGCTTTACCGGGTGTAACCGACGAAGACGCGGTAGACATGTACACGGTTATGCAGCTGGCATTAGCCAAAGTTAAAAGTAAACACAAGGCACCAATCACGAAAATCGGTTTAATGGGTATCGGCTTTGGTGGTCTTCTAGCGGCTCATATCAGCGCGCTTGAGCAGCAGCAAAATAAACTGGATATAAAGCGCTATCTATTGATCAACCCTGTAGTTAATGTTTTACACGCAATAACTGAAATTGAAACCCGTGCAGCTTTGTCTTTAGACATGGATAAGCATCGTATCAACTGGATGGTAGTGAAGGCTGCTGAATTTGTTATGAAAAATATGGAGAGTGAATATAGAGTCAATGATTCTGATTACTTTTTAAATTTGGAAAAAAAATTTCCGCTGACTGATACAGAATATAAATTTTTAACAGGCGCAGCCTTAAGAATGAATATCGGCGACGTGATTTATGCCAGTCAATTGGTGAATGATTTGGGTGTGCTTAAAAGTAAAATCAGTCGATTCAGAAAAGCTGCAAGGCATGACGAAGTTGAAAAAATGGGTTTTGTCGGGTATATGCGCAATCTTTTAATTCCGTATTTTTCCAAAAAATATCCTAAACTTATAGATTTAATTAAGCATGCGAATTTTAATTATGTGCGCAAGGAAGTAATGCAGAACCAGAATATATATCTGATGCACAACGCAGATGATTTTTTAGTAACGCCAGACCAATTAACTTACTTAAAGAATACTTTCGGCCCGGAACGTAGCCAAATTTACCCTCTGGGTGGTCATTTGGGAAATATGTGGTTTCCAGATAATCAAAACCACGTTTTAAAAGTTATGTCGGTGTTGAAATAATATCTTGAAATTCTGCACCTATTTTAGAAGACCACTATCGGTTTAAAACCATAAGAAATAAAGTAATTATTTAAAACAATTATAATTCGTTTAATTATGATTGTTTTAAATTGAGAATTCTTAAAATTGAACGATTCATAATGAATCAAAAAAATTATCTATTTGTGTTTTTTCGGTGAACTAATCAATATTAAAAACAGGACAAATAAAATCAACTAAACAAATAAAGAACTAAGGAGACGAATGAAAAACACCACGCTGTACGTTTCTGTTTCGAGGGCTAAGATTTTTTTAACTATCATCGGCGTACTGATTTCAATTACATCAGCTCAGTCTGCCAGTGCCGCACAGCCAGGGGCGGGCGGTGAGTTCGCATGGAGCCAAGGTGCCTCTAAAGAATTAACCGGCATGATGCAAGATGTTTCAAAAGATGTAACTCAGTTTTTTAAACAGAACCGAGACCTTGTAGCCGACGCTATTGGTGACGGCAATGTATATAATTTCACTCAAGAGCTTAAGGCAATGACTCTTGATATAAAAAAAGAGGCTTTAAATGCACTTGCTATTATAGCGCAGGAATTAGGGTTTAAAGATTTTCCTATAAAGCCAAATGATGGAGAGGGAAGGTTATGCCAGTCTCCCAGAACTTGTCTAGGTCTTCAGTTTACAGTTGCAGAGTCTATTTTAAATCATTCTGCATCAAATAAGTCGGTTTCTTATTATTTTGCAAGCAACTCAACAGGGTCACATAATTTTATCGCAGCACTACCTAAAGGCGTTCCTCCTACTGCTGAAAACTTGCGAATTCAGGGTATTGTTATTGATCCATGGAGAAATCAAAGCGGCGATTCAGCAAAGTTTGTTTTTCCTGGAAGTGATTCTTACTATCAGGATACGAATATCGCTCGGGTTCCTGTCAGCAGAGAAGGTTTAAGTGATTTGTTTAAAAGAAATCCTTTTACAGAGGAGCTGATAATTCCAGAGCCTGAGCCGACACCGACACCGACACCGACTCCAGAACCAACACCCACTCCAACTCCAGAACCAACACCGACTCCGACACCAGAGCCAGAACCTGAGCCAACTCCAACTCCGACTCCCACTGCGACACCTACGCCAACTCCGACAAACCA
>JBBTEQ010000027.1:0-19274 GCA_038042235.1 Bdellovibrionota bacterium
AAAGTTTTGGGATCTGCGTATTTAACTTTAGTGTTTTTTGCAAAGCAAATACTCGAAGTAAATAATATCCCAGCAATCAATAGGTGTTTTTTCATATATTTTCTATTCCTTAATTTTTATTGTTTTAAGCGAGTTTCAAGAAGCTCTGACAATGCTTTGTATGCATCAATTTCGGTAAAAATTCCAACTAGTTTTTCGTTATCAACTACCAAGGCGCAGCCATATTTTTTTTCTGCCATATGAGCCACTACTTCATTTAGTGGAGTGTTCGGTGAAGTAATATACGGGTCTGGTGTATAAGCCTCTTCAACTTTTGTGGTGCTTGGATCTACGTCTTTAAAACTGAGCACCAGATTAATATCTCGGTCTGTCAGAATACCGACTAATTTTCCGCCATTAAGCACAGGCAGATGTCTCATATGCAGTTTTTTCATAAACTCACTTGCATGCTCAAGACTTTGATCAAAACCTATTGATTTTGGTACATATGTCATAAATTTTTTCACTGTTGGAATTGCTTTCATTTGCATTATCTCCTTATTCAATTCGTAAAACTTATTAGGTAAAGATCACTTCTTCAAGCAGTATTTCAGTAAAAATAAATTTTAAACATGATCATGGTCATATTTAGACTGTTAAACATATATTAAATTTAATCCAATGAAAAAAAAGATCGAGGTTCATTTTCAACTAGGAATTGATTTATTTGGAAGAAGACTATGGAATCTTGCTAAACAACCTGTTTTTATAGTTTTAACGATTAT
The DNA here is from genome assembly GCA_038042235.1 of Bdellovibrionota bacterium. Taxonomy (GTDB): domain Bacteria; phylum Bdellovibrionota; class Bdellovibrionia; order Bdellovibrionales; family Bdellovibrionaceae; genus Pseudobdellovibrio. The sequence goes on from JBBTEQ010000027.1 coordinate 765, forward strand.
GGGTAACGGTTTAATCGCAATATCAAGCATGTTATTGTATTACTTTGAAAAAGGCATAAATCCAAAAATTAACAGTTGGTTAGATACAGTTTGGTGGGCAGTTGCCACAGTGACAACGGTCGGTTATGGCGATGTAAGTCCAATTACGGATATCGGTAAAGTTATAGGAATTTTTATGATGATTGTTGGAACTGCACTTTTTTGGTCCTATACGGCGTTATTTGCGGGGGCGATCATGGCAGAGGAAGTTGCTGAAATCGAAAAAGAAAATGCAAAACAAACTAGAGTTCCACATATCGACGACGAGATTAAATTGACTAAAAAAAGGGAGGCAAAATGAAAAGTAATCATATCGCAATAGAGGTTTCAAGGGATGAGCACTATACGAGTCCTTATCTTAAATCATTAAAAGAAAACTGGCCGTCACTGGCTAGAGACTACAGACATTATTGTCATAGCGTAAACCCGAAAACAGGTGAGTTGTGGACTTGGACTTCGCCCGAGGGCCAAATGTTTTTTCATTTGGTATTAGATGAAAAAGGCACAAATCCACATCCTGGTAAATTAGCAAATGCTGATCGCCTGAGTAGTTTTAAGAAGGCATTAAAAGAATTAAAAAAGTTATCTGAAACAGAAAAAATAAAAAACGTTGAACTGCCCAAAGTGGGCTTTCATTTCACTGATCAGGAATTTACTTTAGCGACAATGATTGTTAAAGAAACTTTTTTAGACACCGAGATTGATGTTAAATTCGTGTAAAGAGGCATTTGGGGCTAGAAAAGCAGTAAATTCTTGTTCTTAAGGGGTCAAAAAATTAACTTGTGAAATGAGTACTTAATCCGCTAGTATGTGGGTTATGAAATCCACCCATAATCACCATCACACACCTGCTGACTGCGAAAAGTGCGAAACTAAGTCTAAAGGATTTATGTGTTCCACTTCGGATGAAATCACAGACAAAATCAGTTCAATTAAAGCTGACTGCCATTACAAAGCCGGTGAATCAATTTTTAGAGCAGGAGATAAGCCAGTGGGTTTATTTGCGATTCGTCGTGGTGTGGTTAAATTAGAATCACTAAATGCTGAAGGGGATGCACATACTTTAAACTTAGTAGGTGCTGGTGGTTTATTAGGCTATCGTGCATTTTTTAGAGGCGATGAGTATCATAATTCGGCCATTGCTTTAGAAGATACAGAAGTGTGTTTTTTGCCTAAAAAAGAGGTGATAGAACTATTTAATTGTCATCCAGAGCTAGGGCTCAAGCTCGTTAATCAACTCACTCAAGATTTAGATCGTGCAGAGACAAAATGGGTTGATCAAATCGACAAAGGTGCCCCGGCGCGTGTAGCAGATGCTTTATTATTTTTAAATGAAAAATTTAGTGGTTCTAGTTGGACCCGCAAAGAAATAGCGGAGTGGGCTGGGACTACGACTGAAACCGTTATTCGTACTCTAGCGGTGTTTGAAAAAGAAGGCATTATTACTCAAAATTATAAGAATTTTTCTGTCTTATCCTTACAAAAACTCATCGAAAAATCAAATACTTAGCTATTTATGATCTAGATCATATTTAAATATTAGAGAGTACTGTTAATCTCTTGAAATGCAGATATGTTCCTATTGTAAGGCACCTAGTATTTCAGGAGCTAAATATTGTTGTCAGAGTTGTGAGTTATTGTCCAATTGGGTGGATAGTGGAATTTCACCCTTAGCGCATGGAAAATCTGTTAGTCAAGAATGGCAAAAATACAATTTACCTGAACTTGAGAATCAATTTAATAATTCTGATTGTCCACTTTACAAAAAATTTCGCTTTTATATTGAAGGGCTACAGTGTTCTTCTTGTGTTCATCTACTTGAGGATTTTCCTCTTTATTTTAGCGGCGTGATGAGCTCTAAGCTTAATTACAGTCAAAGAATACTTGAGGTTCAAACAAATCCTAAAGTGAGGCTGGGGAGTCTCTGTGAGTCAATAGATTCGCTTGGATATAAACCCACTCCTTTAAATGAATATACAGATTACGATAAAGCACAGCAATTAGAGAAAAATAATGAACTTAAGCGCATTGGTGTAGCTGGAGCGGTGGCTGCGAATACAATGTTGTTTGCGGTGCCTCTCTATGCTGGTCTAGATGGAGCTTTAGCTTTGGTCTTCAAATGGATCATGTTTTTTACATTTTTGCCAATATTACTTTATTCTGCAGTGCCATTTTACAAAAAAGCTTGGGGTAGTTTGCTGATCCGCAGAATTAATGTGGACATGATGATTAGCGTGGCCTTATGGGTTGGATTTATATTATCGACCTACAGTTTGGCTTTAGGTTTAGATGATTTATACTTTGACTCCACTGCAAGTTTTATTTTTTTAATTTTATTAACAAGATATTTTTTGCGTCAACATCAAGACAGGTTTTTGCGTAAAAATATATTTGAGGATTTGTTTATCAATACGGCGTATGAAGTAGTTGATCAAAACGCTAAGCACTATACAAATTTTAAAGAAATCAAAATTAATCAAGAAATTATTTTAAAGCAAAATCAGCTTTTGCCATGTGACTCAAACTTAGAATCTGGAATGGCAAGTTTTGATCTTTCTTTTTTAACTGGTGAGGTGCATCCGCAAATAAAGCATGCCGGTGAAACGGTAATGGCGGGTAGTCGATTAGTGAGCCAGGAAGCTGTATTAAAAAGTCATAGTTTAGCAACGGAAAGCAATTTAGCTATAGCTCTAGGAAACATCGACAATCAATCTCAAGATAAAAATAGGATTCAATCTTTAAGTGATGTGGTTTCACATCGATTGACTTTGGTTGTATTTTCCTTAGCGGCAGCATTTTTTATTATAAGCTTTGATTCATTAGGCTATGAGTCGTTTAAGAGAAGTTTGGCTTTGATTACTATTGCATGTCCCTGCGCAGTGGCATTTGGCACCCCACTCGCTTATAGCTTAGGTTTGAGAAAAGCAGCTCAAAACGGATTTTTTATAAGAACTGAAAATGTATTTGAAAAACTAGCGCAAATTAAAAAAATAATATTTGATAAAACAGGTACTTTGACTTCATCACAATTAAAGTTAGTTAAAAATTATCCAGAAAACTTATCAGAAGAAAGTAAGTCGATAATTTTAGGTTTAGAAAAAGCATCCATGCATCCACTAGCCTTAGGATTGAAAGACTCGTGGTCTAATTCAGTAGTGGCCGACATAAAATCAGTCAAAGAGGAAGTCGGAAGTGGTGTTGAGGCCTATTACAATGGTCATTTGTATCAGCTAAAAAAATCTACCGATGATAGTGGGGATGGCTCAATGCAAGCAGATTTTTCTGTGGATGGTAAGCGGCAGGCCTATTTGTTTTTTAATGAAAATCTTCGTGATGAGGCAAAAGATGTTATCAATGAATTTTACAAATTAAATTTTGAAGTGATGATGTTAACGGGTGATAAACGTAATCGCGCTATTGAAGCAGCTAGAATGCTGGGTATAAGACCAAAGTATGTATTTGCTGAGCAATCGTCCGAGTCTAAAAAACAAATCGTCGAAGAGCAAAATCCCTGTTTATTTGTTGGCGATGGCCTAAATGATTTACAAGGACTAAATCAGGCCTATGTTAGTTTTGCTATTAGAGGAAGTTTTGAGTCTACTTTACAAGTAAGTGACGTCTATGCACCTAAAAAAAACTTACGAGCTCTTTTGGAAGTGATTAATCTTTCTAAAAAAATTCTATATACTGTTAAAACAAATTTACTTTTTGCCGTATTCTACAACGCCATAGGTGGACTTCTTGCTCTTGCTGGATATATTAATCCCTTAGCTGCGGCTGTTCTTATGCCAATCAGTTCATTTTTGATAACTTCTCATACAGTGTGGAAACTTAGATGACGACAATTATATTTATGGTAGCTGTGGCACTTATCTTATCGGTGTCTTTTGTGTTTTGTTATTTATGGGCTCTTTCTGCAGGACAATTTAATGATTTAGAAACGCCAGCTCATCGAATTCTTAAAGATGATTTTATATTAAAAGTTACTGAAAGGAAAAACCATGAACAGAAATAATTTCAATAACAATTCTTATGACGACGATATTGTTAGAAAATTTGCAATTATAACGCTTGTATGGGCTGGGGTTGCATTTATTGTAGGATTGCTTGCCGCTCTACAATTAGCGTACTGGCCGGCCAATACAACTCTGGAATGGCATACTTTTGGTCGGATTAGACCCCTACATACAAATGCGGCCATTTTTGCATTTGCAGGAAATGCTATTTTTGCTGGTATTTATCATTCAACTCAGCGACTTCTCAGAACGCGATTGTTTTCTGACATATTAAGCCGAATTCATTTTTGGGGATGGCAGCTTGTTATATTATGTGCCGCGATCTCTTTACCATTAGGATTTACTCAAGGTAAAGAGTATGCCGAACTTGAATGGCCAATTGATATCTTAATTACATTAGTTTGGGTTGTTTTTGCGGTCAATTTCTTTGGTACTTTATATAAACGTCGTGAAAAACATATGTATGTAGCGATTTGGTTTTATATAGCGACAATTATAACAGTTGCAATATTACATATTGTTAATTCAATTGCTATACCATTCAGTTTTATGAAAAGTTATACGGTCTGGGCCGGTATGCAGGATGCCCTGGTGCAATGGTGGTATGGTCATAATGCAGTGGCCTTTTTCTTAACGACTCCGTTTCTGGGCTTAATGTACTACTATGTCCCTAAAATTATAAATGCTCCAATTTACTCTTATCGTCTTTCGATTATTCACTTTTGGGCACTGGTATTTATTTATATTTGGGCTGGGCCACATCATTTACTTTATACGGCACTACCTGACTGGTTGCAAACTGTTGGGATGGTATTTTCGATTATGTTATGGGCTCCAAGTTGGGGCGGAATGATTAACGGTTTACTCACATTTAAAGGTCGGTGGAATTCACTTCGCACGGAACCAGTTTGGAAATTTTTAATAGCAGCTTTAACTTTTTACGGAATGGCAACTTTTGAGGGACCGCTTTTATCGATAAAATCTGTAAGTGCAATTGGGCACTACACAGATTGGATTATTGGTCACGTACATGGGGGTGCATTAGGCTGGAACGGCTTTATGATATTCGCCATGCTTTACTACATAGTCCCCAAATTATGGAATACGGAGCTCTATTCTAAAAAATTAGCTGAGCAGCATTTTTGGCTCGGATTAGTTGGTATTATTTTATATTACGTTTCAATGCTTGTTGCGGGAGTAACTCAAGGATTAATGTGGAAGGCAGTTGATGACAATGGTTTGCTTGTCTATCCCGAGTTTATTGAAACAGTTGTGCGTATTATGCCACTCTATTGGATACGTGCTTTAGGCGGCCTTCTTTATATCGCTGGATTTGTATTAATGATTTACAATATTGTAAAAACGATTAAATCTTCAAAAACCGCCTTAACAGACACTCCAATTGCTAACTTAGTTAATGAAAATGTAAACGACGGAAAACCTCGTTTAATTGAAGGCTATGCAACTAAGTTTTCTATTTTGGCTTTACTTGCCGTTTTAGTTGGTAGTGTAATTGAAATCTATCCAACCTTAAATATTCATCGCTATGTAAATCCTGAAGTTACAACTCTGCCATTTACAGCACTAGAGCAAGAAGGGCGAGATCTTTACGTTCGTGAGGGCTGCTATTTGTGTCACTCACAACAAATTCGTCCCTTAGTAGATGAGAAATTGAGGTACGGTGATCCATCAACAATTGAAGAGTCAATTTATGATCGTCCCTATCAATGGGGCTCTAAAAGAACTGGCCCTGATTTGGCTAGACAGGGTAAAAAATATCCTGATATGTGGCATTACCGTCATATGTTAGATCCGAGAGAGATACAGCCAAAATCAATTATGCCAGCCTATCCTTGGTTTGCTAAAAAAAGCATAGATTACTCTCAAATTAAAAAGAAATTAAATGTGATGAAAAATTTAGGCGTACCTTACACAGATGAGCAAGTTCAAAATGCTGATTTTGATGCGCAAGCACAGGCGAAGCTTATTGCGGATGGACTTAAGCAGCAAGGTGTAACAGAAAATATTGAGGGAAAAGAAATTTTAGCAATGATCGCTTATTTACAGGCTTTGGGGCAGAAAGGGAAAAAATAATGTTTAAGCAAGCATTTATGAACTTTTCAGACAGTCATTTAATTGTCATAGGATTCTTACTGTTTATGACAACTTTTTTGGGAGCTTTAATCTGGACATTTTTTGTTCAAGATAAAAACTTCTATAAACAAATGAGCGAAATGCCTCTTAATAATGGAGTAAAGCATGGAGAATAATAAGCAATCATTTCATGTTTATGATGGAATTGAAGAACAAAATAATCCAATGCCAGATTGGTGGATATGGCTCTTCATACTGACTGTTATATTTAGTTTAATTTATTGGCTGCACTATACTTCTGGTAGCGGTGTTACACTTAAAGAAGAATACGATGTAGCAATAAAAGCCTATCAAGAAAAAAACAGCCAAAACTTAAATAATTCATCCTCTGAAACAGAAGAATCACTCATGGCCTTTATGAAAAGTGAAAATTCTATTCTAGAAGGTAAAAATATATACTCAGCAAAGTGCGCTATGTGCCATGGCGTGCAACTAGAAGGCAAAATTGGTCCAAATTTAACAGATACTTTCTGGATTACTGGTAAAGGCACGCGTGTCGATGTCGTTAAAGTAATTCAAAAAGGGGCTCCTGCTAAAGGCATGCCTCCTTGGGAAGCTCTATTAAAACCTGAGGAAATAAAATATGTAGCCTCATATGTATTTTCAAAAAAAGGCTCGAATCCATCAAATGCAAAAATATCTGAAGGTGTTGAGGTTAAATAACTATGTATAGTTTTGCGGGCCCTGCAGAAGTAAGTGGGAAATATCAAAAGATACGCAACTTTATACAGCCCGCATTAATTATTATATTTTTAGTCTTACCATGGCTGAAAATGAATGAGCAGCCTGTGTTATTGCTTGATTTTTTTAACAGACATTTTGTATTTTTCGGACGCAGTTTTTTTTCACACGATGCCCCATTATTATTTTTTTTAGTTATTTTGCTGGTGTTAAGTATATTTACTTTAACTGCAATATTTGGACGATTGTGGTGTGGATGGAGTTGCCCGCAAACTGTGTTTTTGCATGCACTTTATAATAAAGTAGAAAAATTTATTATGGGTACTTATGCCAAAAGAAAAGTGTTTTATAAAGAAGAGGTAAACTTATTAAAAACCTTTAAAATAATTTTACTATACACAGTTTTCTTTTCAATAAGTTGGGTACTGGCTCATTCATTTGTGGCGTATTTTTTAGGTGCCGAAACAGTTACAAAATACATTTTTGAAGGGCCCACAGATCATTTAAAACCATTTGCTGTGCTCATGATAATGACAGCGGTGTTATTTTTAAACTTTACATATATGCGCGAAAAATTTTGTTATTTAATTTGTCCTTATGGTCGATTTCAAAATGCTTTAATAGATCGGAATACTCTTATTGTTTTATATGATAAATTAAGAGGGGAACCTAGGGGTAAAACCTCTATTCAAAATATCGACAAGGGTGACTGTGTCGACTGCAGCAGGTGTGTGACAGTCTGTCCAGTTAATATTGACATCCGCAATGGTTTTCAGCAAGAATGCATAGCCTGCGGTAAGTGTATAGATGCATGTAATGCCGTTATGAAAAAATTAAATAATCAACCGTATTTGATTCGGTTTGAAACCGGTGATCAGAAAAAAATTACCTTAAAAAGATTCAGATTGGTTTTATATGCGGGTTTGATTTTAATTTTTTCATCAGCACTAGTTTGGACAATTGTTAATCGAGGCAATATAGATTTAACAATTACTCGTGCTTCTGGCGCGCCATTTAGTGCAAGATTGAATGAAGGCCATAAAATATTTCAAAACCAATTTCTTATTCATATGAAAAATCAAACTGCAAAGTCTATTGATGTTAACATTGAGTTATCTGAACAAAATATTAAAGATGGTTATGTGTTATTATCTGCTATTAATAAAATGCAATTGAATCCAGAGCAGGATTTAAAAACTCCAGTATTTATTGAAATTGAGAAATCTAAATTTAGTTCAAGTCAGCACACACTAGAGATTATTTTACAAAGCTCTGAAAGTATTGTTCAGCGTAAAATTGATTTCATTGGACTAGAATAATGCAAATAGCATTAATAGGAACTTTTTTAATCATGGGTTTTCTAGGTAGCTGGCACTGTGCCACGATGTGTGGTCCCTTGTGTGTTAACTTTAAAAGTCGAATTGATTTTTCTATGTATCAATTCGGGCGGTTATTATCCTATTTAGCAATAGGGACTACTCTATTTTTGGGGACACAGTTTTTTTTAAATACAGATAGTCGAAGCTTAAAATTAATCGCTACAGTTTTATATGGTGTAATATTTATTAGTTTTGGATTAGTGCAATTGAATTTAATTAAAGCTAAACTTATTAAAAACAATTACACAAAAATTCAGTTTTTTTTATTTAGTAAAAGTATGAAATATATAAAAAAATCTCCTCCGCTCTTAGGTTTATTAACTGGTCTTTTGCCCTGTGCATGGCTTTATTCATTTTTATTTTTATCAACACAGATGAATAGCTTGTCAGATTCATTATTTTTGATTTTCATTTTTTGGTTTACAGCATTGCCAGCTTTCGTTGTTTTTACGGGATTTATGCAGAGTTTAATTAAGTTTTCACCTGTGTCTCATCAACGAATTTCCGGAATTGTTCTTATTTCCGCCGGTCTGTTTGCTATAATGGGCCATTGGTTGTGATTAAATAGATAGGCTATGTCCACGCCACAATTATTATACGGGGTGCCATTTTAGGTCATATCAATAATTTAGTCTGATATATGACATACATCATATTAACTAAAAATCAGCTATTTTATACTTCATATAGATCAAATTAGAATTACCCAACTTAACAAAAGGAATAATATGGAAACACAGATAAAAAATATTTTTTCAAAAAATTTAGTCACTCTTAAAGATTCTGATACTTTGCATCAGGCCGAAGACCTGATGAATAACCATAATATCAGGCACCTGCCAGTTACAGACGCCAACGACACTTTAGTTGGTATGTTATCAAAAAGTGATTTTATAGCGCTAAAACATGTAGATTCCAGGTTGCGGGAGTTTACAGTTAAAAGTTTAATGAGTTCACCCGTAAAGATTGTTGCGGCCAATTCAAAGGTAAAAGCAGTAGCACAACTTTTTATCAGTAAAAAAATAAACAGTGCCTTGATTGTTGAAAATAAAGAGGTCGTAGGAATTGTCACCAGCGAAGATCTGATTCGATTATTGGCCGAAAGGGAAGATCTCAGCTCAGAAGCTGAAAAAATGGATCTGGCGGAATTGGCGAGTGAGGGGTGGATCTCTATGACAACGTTGATCTAGTACTTAATGTTTTTAGCCTAAAAGAAGCACAAGCGTACAGCTTGTACTGTGCGTAATAATTTGTCATTTATAAGCTCTTATTGTATAAAATAGGTCAAACGTCTTTCTAAAAAGCCAATTGTCTAAATCAAAATATAGTAGCAATATTCTCTACATGCGCTCAATTATTAAATTTTTCTTGAATCAGAGTATGTTTTCAAACTTAGCGACAGTTATAGTTCTTTTGGTCGGAACTATTTCGTTGTTTACAATACGTAAAGATTTATTTCCGCAGGTGAGCTTTGATACAACTATAGTAACGACGATTTATCCGGGAGCTTCTCCTGAGCAAGTTGAAAAGTTAATTACTAATCCCATTGAACAAGCACTGCGCGAAGTTGACGGTATTAAGAAAGTACAAAGTAATTCGATCGATGGTCGTAGCGCGGTGATTGTTATTTTAGATCCCAACTCGCGTAACATCGATAAAACAAATCAAGATATTCAAAGCGCAATTAACCGCGTTCAGGATTTACCTGATGATGCGCAGGATCCAGTTGTAACAGTTCTGGAGTCGGGCCAATCACCAGTAATTGAATTAGCTTTTTATTCTGATAATTTTTCTGAAGTTGAACTGCGCGAACTTTCGCGAAAATATGCGGATGATATTTCGTTACTTACAGGCGTAGCTAAGGTTACTAAAAATGCGTGGCGCCGAATTGAGTGGGTTGTTTCAGTCGATCAAAAAAAATTAACGGCGGCACATTTATCGTTAACGGATGTGGTGCAGTCCTTAAAAACCCAAAATATTCAATTGCCCGCAGGCGATTTAGTAGTCAAAAATGGCACTGAAATCGCGGTTAAAACAGACGGTGAAGTAAAAAATAAGACAGATATTGAAAACGTTTATATTAGATCTAACTTCGAAGGTTATGGAATTCGAATTAAAGATATCGCCACAGTTGAGCTCAAACTTGAAAAACCTTCTGTTTTGTATAGATCTAATGGTAAACAAAGTTTTTCGATGATTATTTCTAAAAAATCCAAAGCGGATGCCTTAAAAGTTGTTGATGAAATTAGAAAGTATATGACAACTGTAGAAGCTAGGCTTCCAGCCGGAGTTAGCTATATTTTATACAATGACTTTACCGTTTATCTTAGCAACCGTCTGAGTATTTTGGGCGGTAATATGATTATAGGTTTAATTTTAGTTTTGGGAATTTTGGCATTTTTCTTTCCGCTGAGAGTTGCATTCGTGGTGGCTCTTGGAATTCCGTTCAGTATGCTCGGTGCGATTCTTCTTTTAGAAAAAATCGGCTTTTCGATTAATTTAGTAAGCTTGATTGGTCTTATTATTGTCTCAGGGATGTTGGTTGATGATGCCATCGTGGTTGTTGAAAATATTTTTAGGCGTTACGAAGATGGAGAGGACCTCGACACCGCTATTTTTGAAGGAACGGTGGAGGTAATACCTGCGGTAACAGCGTCTGTATTAACGACAGTTGCCGCATTTTCTCCAATGCTGTTTATGTCGGGAATTTTTGGTAAATTTATTTTTGAAATTCCGATTATGGTAATAGTGCCCTTGCTGATTTCGCTTTTTGAAGCCTTTATTATTGCACCGGCGCACTTTAAAGATTTGGTAGGCGGAAAAGCTCACGACGTCTTAAGCAAAATCAAACAAGATGAAACCAAAGTGCATTGGTATACGAGATTTTTACCTCATTATGAACGTTTAATAGCTTGGACTGTGGATAATAAATATAAAACCTTAGGTTTTTTTGGTGCTTTAATTATGGTAACTGGTTTAGCCGCTACTAAAATGAATTTTATTTTGTTTCCGCCTGATGGTATTTACACTTTCTTTTTGCGCTTAGATGGTAAACCAGGGGCGACTATTCACGACATGAAAAAAATTGTTGAAAAAATTGAGCCTTATATTGCAAAGTTAGACAAAGCTGAACTACAGGACTTTATTGTCAGCATCGGACTACAACAGAATGATCCCAACGATCCACTTACTAAAAGGGCACCCCACTATGTTCAGTTCCGGATTAATCTAACTCCAGAGGGAACTAGAAAAAGAAAAGTAGACGAAGTAGTGGAAGACCTCAGGGCCCATATTCCTGAAAAAATTGATGGTATTGAAAAAATCAAATTTGAAATTGCCAAAGGAGGGCCACCGCAAGGGCGGCCGATCTCTATTAATGTATTGGGCGATGATTTTGAGGTTTTACGTAAAATATCTGCCGAAATTAAAGAAATGCTGGCTACCATTGAGGGTGTTATCGATATTGAAGATTCTGAAGTTGTTGGTAAAAAAGAGATTAAAGTTATACCTAATCGCCAATCTTTATCGAATGTAGGTCTTTCGACCACGGATGTAGCACAAACTATTCGTGCGGCCTTTGCGGGTCTTGAGGCCTCGAGCATTAGAACAATTGATGAAGAAATTAATGTCCGAGTTAAGCTTAAAGAAGAGGTTGTTGATCAGGAACGACAGCTGAACAATATCTTTATAAGCAATAGATCTGGTGGTTTAGTACCACTGGACCGACTAGCCACCTATGAAGAAAGTTCTTCAAGGTTAATTGTTCAGCATGAAAAATTTCAAAGACTTTTAAATGTTTCAGCGCAGGTGGATTTAACCAAAATCACGGCGATAAAAGCTACAGAAAAATTTGCACGCTCACTTGAAGGAATAAATAAAAAGTATCCTAATTACAAATTAATTTTGGGTGGAGAATCGGAAGACACCGAAGAAAGTATGAAGAGCTTATTTAGGTCATTTGGGTATGCATTTTTGTTAATTTTTACAATTCTTATTTTAACTTTTGGAAATTTGATTCAGCCGTTACTTGTTGTATTTGCAATACCATTAGGTTTTGTTGGCACAGTATGGGCCTTAATTTTACACGGTAAGCCACTTAGTTTTATGGCCATGCTGGGAATTATTGCCTTAGCCGGAGTTATTGTGAATAACGCCATAGTTTATATCGCATTTTTTAACTCATTAAAATCTAAAATGCCGTTAAGACAAGCCTTAATTAGCGCTGCTACAACAAGGTTAAGACCGATTATTTTAACCTCACTCACCACGGTGTTGGGATTAATGCCAACCGCCTACGGTATTGGTGGCAGTGATGGCTTTGTAAAAAGCTTGGCCTTGGCTTTAGGTTGGGGACTGGCTTTAGGCTCTCTTTTAACAGTTGTGGTATTTCCGGCTTTGCTCGCTATTGTTGAATCATGGCAAGAGACGCTAGCTCGTAAATTTAAAAAAGTTCTTTTTACTAAAAAGTGAATTTCAACTTTTTACCTGGAAAATTAATCTAAAATTTCCAGATACTCGTAACTTATTGGGGCATGTGATGGAAAAGCCTAAGAGAGATGTCTCTCTTAGGCGCATATCGAATCGAGTAGGCGAATTAGCCTCTATCAAATTGATAATAAATTTCAACGTGATTGTGGCGATCCTCTCTGTGTTCTGAGCGGTGATGTCTGTGTTCATAATGATGATGTCTATGTCCGTAATGATGGTGTCTACGTCCATAAGCATGTCCACGGCCAGGATGGTGGTATTTATGCCCAGAATGGTATTTTTTATAATATCGATATTCACGGTCTTTTCTGTGGCGAGGTCTATGTTCATAATCGCTGTCATCATCATCATGGCGAGGATGTCTTCGATCCGCACGATGTTGCTGATTACTTTCCATATCATGCCCGACACTCGCGCCAACGGCACCCCCGATGGCTCCGCCTAGGATTGCGCCATCGCGCCCGCCTGATTGGTGACCGATAGCAGAGCCGACTGCGGCTCCAACTGCTGAGCCAAGCGCCGTGTTGGCGCTTGCGGTCTGCGAATAAAAGTTTAATGAACCCATTAAACTAAGTGCACAGACTATGCTTATGTTTCTTGCTTTCATGGCAATCTCCTTTTCAGAAAAGAGTTAATCTCTTTTCAAAAAAAATTAATTAAGCTTATTTTAAAACCTATTGAGATAGCTGGATAGATGTTTTAATAGTTATATTTTAATTGAAATTTTAGTGTGGTTCTAATGAGTTATAGCTTAATGCGCTTCATCTTTAGTCTGGTGTTGTTTTTAAGTGACTACTTTCCATATTGTAAAGATGTGACTTACATAACACAATCAAAAGGATGTTTTTGGCACATAAAAAATGAAAATTCTAATTATTTTAATTTTATTTTTTGCAGAAAATAAGTCCTTTGCTCAAAGTGAGTTACCACTTTTGCAAATGGGATTTGGTTACGGCACAGGTTCTGTTCCTGACTATCCAGCCTCGGATCAGGTTCATGCACGAAATATATTTTTACCTGTTTTGATCTATCGTGGAACGGTAATAAAATCTGATCAAGAGGAAGGAACACGTGCTGAGTTGTTTAAATCCTTAGACTATAAAATCAACCTCAGTTTTGGCGCCCGTTTTTCAGCTGATAGCAGCACCAATAGAGCTCGTAAAAATATGCCCAGTTTAAACTACGTTCTTGAGGTCGGTCCAAATTTAAGGTATCGGATTTGGTCTAACTTAGAAAATACGGACAATCTCATTTTGCAAGTTCCGCTACGCGTAACATTCACCACTAATTTTAAAGACAGCGATTTTCTGGGTTTCGTATTGGATCCCGAAATACGCTATGAGAAAAATAATTTTTTAGTAGATAATATTAAATCTAAAAGTTCAGTCAGTTTTGAATTTTTCAGCGAGCGTGTGGCAAATTATTTTTATGAAGTTGAACCACAGTTTCAAAATAACCAAAGAAGTAGCTACAGAGCTAAGTCTGGTTTTTCAGGCATTAATTATACTCAAAGTTTTTTATATCAGACTGATTCTTGGTTGATGATTTTAGGTGCCAGCTATACGGACTACTCACAGTCAGTTAATAGAGATAGTCCGTTATATAAACAAAGCTACAGCAGTACTTATTTTGTAGCTTTGGGATGGTTTTTTTATAGTACAGAATAGCAAAACATTAATAGCGGGTTGTGCTTACTTAATTAAAGAGTCTACGACCTCATTAATCTGAGATGTGTAGAAACCTAAATTTTCTCTCAGATCATCTACAGTAATATTATGCTCTACATCTGGAGTCACACCTAAGTTCTCAATCGGCTTATGATTTTCACGGTGAGCAAGTGATCCGGTTATAGTAATATTCGAAAACCCAAACAGATTCGGAAACTGAATGCTTTGTACGTAACCACCGGCTCCAGCTGTTCGTGTACCAAAGATAGTTACACGATTGTTGTCTTGCAATATGGCCGGGAAAAAATCGCCACCTGAAAAATCAAGTTCATTAACCAAAAGCACTATTGGTTTTGTATATCGAGTTGTAGCATGTGGATTAATGCGGTCTACGCCCCAAATATAGTAAGGGTCAGAGAGCTTTTTACCCATCGCCCACTGTTCTATTATAAAGTTACAATATTCTCTTACGTAAGTAACAAATTGCAATGTAACCGGATATCCCGAACTGGTTTCGCCGATTATTTTTTTAGCCTCTGCAAGAGTGGTAATAGATTTTAACTCATTTAATGTATCAACAGCACTACTTACGAGTTTTTCATTTAAACTCATTTGGTGGCGCGGAGTAGTGGCCGACTCACTAATTAATAACGAAACTAAAGAATAAAGATAAAATACTGAGCCACCAGGATTATTGACCTGGTCGATAACTAAAACACTGGTCAGTTTTTCCATTTTTTGAATAAGACCGGCCATTTCTGCAATCGCCGCATCAGCATCTTCTGGCGTATAGGAAGGGATTCGAATAACACCAACAAGCTTGCCAGCATGATTTGAGTAAATATAAGCATCAAAGATGCTATCATTTGCTGATGCCCATATTTTCTCACCTAGCTTGGGAACGAATGAAGTTTTTTTACCTATGCCCCAATCAGAATTGATATCTGCAAAGTCTAGGGCTTCATTTGACATCATCATCGGCAATGGCATCAGACGATTAAATTTATTTGATTCTAGCGTTGCGGACTCGGTTAATTGGCTCAAGTTAGCTCCTCCACCAGGAATTTGTTCTTTTTGATAATCCCAGATGAGTTGGTGGCGTATAGGAGTGTTTTCGTCGGCTCTCTGGAAAGTTAAGCTTACAGGACCCTTTGGTACTTTCATATTAGAGCGGGCAGATCGCGAAGTCAGAAACATGTCCGCCATAGCTAAATCAGTACCAGGTACATTTTTGCCTTTAGATAACACTAAATCAGAAAGTATTTCAGTAATATAGATCTCATCAATAGCAATTAATTCATCACCAATCGCAAATGGAAATGAATCCAGTGGTAATTTTTTACGATCTATTCCGACCAATATTGTTTTACCTTCAAATGTTCTAAATGAAAGTGGTAGGCTGGCTTTTTCGGTTGAATAAAAGCGGACCGCAACATGGTAATCCTGTGTGGACTCAATAAAATCAGCTAAGGCATTACGATAATCATAAACAGAGCTTGCAGCATTAATTTTAGCTAAAGCTGTGCCCAGTTCAGACTCTAAGTTCCATCCTAAATGTTTTTCTTTCCACTGTTTAGGAGCATAGTGCTGAGAATAAACATTAGCGATGAATTTCATTTCATCTGCTAATTTGTTTTTAAATTCCTTCGAGATTTGTGCTTCAGAGGTGAAGCTGAGTAAAGAAATTAATACCAATGAAATTACAGACTTGATAATTGTTGACGACATATTTCCCCCATAGGCTTAGAGGGGGTATATTTAGTCAATAAAGCTACAAAACTCAAGTCCTTTTATATTAAAAACTATTTACAGTTGAATCCGGCTGCACTTAAATTTTTTGCTATCTTCTGACTAACTCCGTCGCAGTAGCTAGATTCGTTTTTAGCTGTCGCCACAGATTTAGCCTCACCATGTTTGGTGTACATCAGTTCGCAACCAGCATCGACGTTTGTAATATCTAGGCGTCGAACATCTGAGCCATTTGTGCAAGTCATTGCGCCTGAAGTATTAGCACCGGTAGTTGGGGCAGACATCGTCTTTGCTTCGGTTTTTTCCGTAGTGGTTTTTGTAGTTTGTGTAGCAGTTACAGCGGGAGTTGCTGCCTTTTTTGAACCAGATGAGCACGCTGTGATAGAAAGGGTTAAAAGAGAAGCAACAGCAACAGCAACAAGTGAAAAAAGTGATTTCATAATAGTCTCCATAGTTAATTTTGGACAGAATAATTCAAATTATTATGGCTGTCATCAGCTCAATGTGACCAAAGGCTTAATTCCGGTCGACATTTATATTATGTATTCAACCAATCTGCTTAAGTTTTAATCAGTAGCCGAAACTGAAAAAAATGTGTTCACTCTACTAGCCAAGCAGACCTGTCAATTGTTAAAAGAAATAGAAATGGCACTCAAAATTTCTCGAATTCTACATGCCGGTTATGTTTTTGAATGCGCTGAAACCCAGATTGCATTTGATCCAATTTTTGAAAACCCCTTCAGCAAAAATTGTCATGCTTTTCCAAACGTTAAGTTTGATCATGAGCAAATCAAAAAAATAAAATTCGATGCGATTTTTATTTCGCACTTTCATGACGATCACTGCTCTCTAGAAAGTCTGAACTTTTTTGACCGCAGTACGCCGATATATATTTACTGTATTTTTGAGGAACTTTTTTTGATCATCAAAGAGTTGGGATTTGTGAATGTTCATAAATTACAGATTGATGTGAGTGTAATAGTAGGCTCATTTGAAATCATTCCGCGTAAGGCGCTTGATGCAGATGTGGATTCAATATTTCAAATTAAAGCTAGCGGTCTTAATATTTTGAATGTGGTTGACTCGTGGATAGATGTAGAAACCTTGAATCTACTAACTCAATTGGGAGCTTGGGACATGATTCTATGGCCATTTCAAACTATGCGCGAAATAGAAGTGCTCGCGCCAAGCAGGGCCGCGGTCGCCGCAAAAGAATTGCCAATCGAATGGATCCAGCAACTTAAAATATTAAAACCGAAATTTTTGGTGCCGAGTTCTTGCCAATTTATTCAGGAAAGCTGGTCGTGGTTCAGATACGCCTATTTTCCGATTACTTATCAAGATTTTAAGCTACAGATAGAGTCTGCTTTACCAGCTACGCAGGTTGTAAGATTAAACCCCGGCGTTAGTGTTGTTTTAGAAAATAACACACTTGGTATGTCTTCCGCTTTAACATGGGTGCAGCCCATTGGTGAACAAGAAGTCGATTACGAATATAAACCTGATCAAAAGCCTATGAGCACCGCTGAAATTGCCTGCAAGCTTCCTCAGATTTCTGCAGAACAAACTCAAAAAGTTTTTGAGTTTTGTGGTCGCGGGCTTATTCAAAAATATCAGTCACTGGAGCCCCCACAGGAGGCCTATTTTAATAAAACCAGAATATGGAGATTATCTGTTTACGATCATACAGGCAGTGCATCCCATTTTTATTACAATTTGAATGCTGCTCATATTGAATCTACTTCAGATACTAAAAAAGATTTGTCTTGGTCCACAGAGATTCCCATTTGTAAGTTATACGAAGCCTTAGAAAATGGCGAAACTTTAACTTCACTTTATATGCGAATAAACGATATGGTTTTTGCACCAGAGATCGAAGCTGAAATTGAATCTGTCGATATTGTCGAGGATCCATTGATACGTTGTCTTTTTAGTGACTCTTTTTTTTCTTATCAGAAGCTACAGCTAAAACGTTTATTGGCTGCTGTCGCCGGTTAGCAGGAGTTGCGGCATATCTTTAAAGGTGGCCTTATTTTCACTTACAGTGTTGTCATAAGTTATAAGCCAAATACGATCAAATATTTTTTTGGGATATCTAATAATTTGCGGAATTCCGAAGCCATTTAAAAAATCAGTTAAGATTTCGTGTTGCCAACAAATAACAATAATTTTTTCATCAAATAAAGTATTGGTATTAATATCATGAATTAAACTCATGTAGCTATCGCGTTTATAGTTTTGGTGCACGTCGAGTTTAAATATTTCACCCACAAATTGAAGAGTTTGAATAGAGCGTACTGAACTGGTTACTTTTTCTTGACCTGCTCCATACAAAAA
>JBBTEQ010000028.1:0-6138 GCA_038042235.1 Bdellovibrionota bacterium
GGGTGTAAAATTGGTTAAGCGCGGCGTTTTGCAAAATGATACTAAAAACGACTCTGTTATGTCGATCGTAACCTACGGCTTACGCAAAAAAGCGGTTTTTGGTCTGGTACCCGTGAATGTTTACGTTCTTCAATTTCTTGCCGCAAAACCAGAGAAATTAGTCAAAACTGAAGACGGATTTTTAGCCTCATTAAAAGAAGCTGGCCCGATACAACTTCATTTAACTTTTTTAAGAAATTTACCTGGCGAAAAAATAACCGAGTCCTTTAAGGATGGGCTAGGCGCTAATAAAATAAAAACCAAAGATTTCTCACCCGAACTAACACAGGTGCTCAGCGAGATCTCGTCGATTAGCGAATTCAAAGAAGGCGAAGACTTCTCGATCACATTTAGCTGGAAGTCTGATCAAGCCGTGGTCTACATTGCCAAGACACCCTCTGATATTAAAACGATCACAGGTCAAAAAGACTTTGCGGATCAGCTTTTATCCATCTGGTTTGGCAAGACTTCCGACTCAAAATTAAAAGAACTTAAAAAAACATTGATACAATAACTGAACGGACTCCTCATGACGGCTACAACAAAACATAAAATTATACGTGCAAGCTTTATAACTTTTGTTTTTATTTTATTTGCGCTCACCTTCTGGCCCTTTTTTACTGAGTTACTACTGGCCGCACTTTTTGCGTTTGCCTTTCACGATTTTACTGAAAAAATTCTGGTAAAAAAAATTAAGCGTATTTACGCAAGCCTTGCCGTAACATTAGGAGTCTTGGTTTTTATTGCCGCGCCGCTAATTTGGGTAAGTCTTAAAACCATCACAGCTGTTAAAGAATATATGAAGGTCGGGCTTAACAATACTCCTTTATACCAGACCACAGAAAAACTGCTTCGCGATGCAAGCTCCTACCTTATATCCCTTGCCGAACGCTTTGAATTAGACCTCACAAAATTGCCGGACCCCACCGAGATTTTAAGCCACTTCTCTGGAGATATCGGTTCTTTCGTAACCAAATTCGCAACCCAAATTCCAAATATGGGTCTTAGTACTTTTATATTTTTTCTGGCACTTTATTATTTTTTAAATGAGTCCAAAAAAATAAAAAGCCAAATTTTAAAATTTGACCTTCTTTCAGAATCTGAAACCAATAATATCATCAGTGTTTTAAAAAGTAGTAGTTACCAAACGCTAGCAATTTCTTTGCTGATTGGCGGTCTTCAATCCCTGATCGTTAGTGTTTTTGCTTATTTTTGCGGTTTTCCAGAATTTTTTATGATCTTTATTGTCACTTTTATTTTTTCGCTAGTACCGGTTGTAGGCTCGGCCCCAGCACCACTCTTTTTAATGTTGATCTCCTTGATGCAAGGCCATACCGGAATAGCCATTGCCATGCTGGTTGCTAGCATTATTGCCGGTAGTATTGATAACTTTGTAAAACCAATAATTTTGAGTTCATCTGGCAAAGGCGACGATCTTCCCGCTGTACTTTCGCTCATTACATTAATTGGCGCTATTTTAGTTTATGGTGCCATCGGCATACTGATCGGCCCGATAATTACCCGCCTGGCCGCCAATATCCTGGATATTCTTAGCCCTGACGAAAAATCAGGCGAAATTACAGCCTCTACTGAGCCTTAAGGCCTTGCTTTAGACTCTTGATTTTAACTCCAAGATTCAATATAACTAACAGGCATTAGTTTTTGACTGTGGTGGCCATAGCTCAGTTGGTAGAGCATGGGATTGTGATTCCCAGGGTCGCGGGTTCAAGCCCCGTTGGTCACCCCAATTTTGTTCCATTCCGAACTTCGTTTCCTCCCGAATAAATAACCTAGTATTTTCAGCATGTTACATCTTGATTAGGCCCTTAGCTGTTTTAATATACCTAAGCACTCAGTATCTCAGTTTACATTGTACACTGAGATACTGAGGCGACCCAATGGCCTGACAAATTTGAGGTGCTTATTCGCAAACTTCGGATTTTTTAGAATAACTTGTTCACCTTAGCGTTCTTACCGGAGCTAAAGGCCTAATTAACTGAACTTCGAAAAAAACCTCTTTCAAAAAAAATCTTCGAAATCGTCCAAGAAAGTTACGAGTGCAATCAGACGAATAAAAAAGTTGCAAAACCAACTGGGGATCTTGAGGTATAGATGGCTATTTGGGGGTACAGCGAATTAGATTCGCTTTTAGTTAAAAATCCCCTAGGACATAATGGTTTTTTAGTCGATACCAACTGGCCGACAGAGCTGAAAAATAGCCCTTTCTTTATCGGATATAATCAGATACAATCGGATATAGCTTATGGATACCCATTTAACTGAACGCCTAGACAACATATCTGGTAAGGACTTAAAATCCATTATATCGAAAATCTCAAAGATTGACGAGTTCAAAGGATTTTGGAAGGTCGGCCCTGTCTCGGATCGACAGGCTTTGGGACGGCTAAAACGCAGTATCGTGGTGACATCAACTGGTGCCTCGACCCGTATCGAGGGGAGCCATCTTTCAGATAAAGACGTAGAGAAGCTGCTCAAAGGATTACGGGTGAACAAAAAGCTAACGGACCGTGACTCCCAGGAGGTCGCCGGATACGCCGAGGTCCTTCAGACTGTCTTTGATTCGTACCGTGATATTCCATTTACGGAGGGCGTGATTCTACAATTTCACGATCAACTCCTTCAGTACTCCGAGAAAGATCAGAAGCGAAAAGGTAAGTACAAGTCGGCGCCGAACAAAGTCGTGGCTTTTGACAAAGCTGGCGGTGAAACCGTTTTGTTCAATCCAACTGAACCTCACTTAACGCCGTCCGAGATGCGAGAGCTTATTGAGTGGACGAAGTCACAGCTCCAAAACCGTGAGACACATCCATTGTTTGTCATCGCCAATTTTATTGTGGAGTTCTTGGCTATCCATCCCTTTCATGATGGCAACGGTCGCCTAAGCCGCATACTCACTAATTTGCTTCTGCTCCACGCGGGGTACACCTATATGCCCTACGCTTCTCTTGAGAAGATTATCGAAGACCATAAGATCGAGTACTATATCGCCCTAAGAACCGTGCAGAAGGACGGCAAATCCCCAAAGGCCGAGATTGCCCGCTGGATTCATTTTTTTCTGGATGTGATGGTCCGCCAAATTGAAGTGCTGCAAGGTTTTCTGCGCTCGGCACCGAAAGAAGCCTTGCTTTCACCGAATCAACAAAAGACGCTCACACTACTCGACAAACACGATGAAATTTCGACAAAGCTGATCGCGGCACGCCTTAAGATTCCAACTGTCAGCGCAAAACAAATTTTGAACCGCTTATTGGAACTTAAATTGGTAAAACGCGTGGGCGTGGGTCGAACTACTCGGTATATAAAGCCATGATAGGTGATGGCCCGTACCTTGGCTTTGCGCAGGAGTTTTACCTCTTGCGTGGTTCCAAGGTACTCGTCCAAAAAAGGATTGGTTTGCCCGCCATTTGTCCGCCATCTGCCATGGTGGCGGACAAAGCTGCCATGGGATTATCCTCATCCCAACACACCACCTAGCGGCAGCTACGATTGCTCTCGCAAAAACAATTGTTAGTTTGTTTTTAAATACTATATATTTGATTTAATGATTAAAGTGTATATTATACTATACACTTTATAAAAATTAGTCGATAATCACCATATGAATATAGAACAGTTGGTCGAACATTTAAAGAAACAAAACCTCACCGAGATCGAGCGAGCCACCGGGGTTCGTAGACAATCCATATACGCCCTATTCCAAAAGCCTACTATGCAGCTCGACACATTAAATAAATTATTAGATTATCTCGACCTCGAAAATTCTTTTGAAAAACATATTTCAGCCGAAGAGATTTATATGAACATGCGCTATTATGGCGCTCCTATAAATAGCAAAGCTGAAAAATCTCTTTCAATAGAAGATACTCTAGCATCAGCTATCGGGATAAGTCAGTCAGATGATTTTATTGCTTCGACTATTCCGTACGTCATCGTCATCAACTATTCAACATTAAGTCTGACTAAGTTATTTCAGGAATGTGTAAAAAAAGATAAAGTCCGGCTTATGTGTTTTTATTTAAATTTAGCTTACGAATTTGTTCATAATAACGAGGTTAAAACTTTTCTTGATTCAGTCAGTAAAATGTACAAATTTGGTGGTCAAGCTTGGGAGTCTGCAACTTTAAAAATCCCCAGCGCGAGTATTCAATCACATTATAGGCAAAACCCCATAGCTGTGAAATGGAAAGTTTACTCGGCAGGAAAACTAGAGGATCATATCGATAGGTGGCGTAAATGGATGAAATTACAAAAGACGAAATAGCCCTTGTTATAAAAGAAATGGACAAATTGACGACATCAAATATTGAAATATTTTTTGTTGGCAGTATAGCCTCCATTATTGGATATGACACAAGCAAACAGACAAACGATGCCGATACATACAATTCCATTACGACCCACGCAGTTGAACTTTGGAATAAAGCCTGCGAGATCACAGGCGTTGATTTAAAAATCAGCCAAACCAGCGTTTTCCTACCTCCCGATCTTTTTGAAGATCGGTATCAGTTGTCGAATATTAGCACGAAAAAAATTAATGCTTACTATATGGAAAAACATGATTTTTCAATTTCTAAATTAGCGCGCGGACTTGATAAGGACTTCAACGACATCCAAGCTTTGCACGCAAAATCACCCTTAGATTTAAATATCCTAATTGATATATTTTTTGATGAGTTTCTATTTACCGTAGCCACTGGTCGAAAAGAAAATCACATCATCAGCCTAAAGGCCGTGATCGAACGAGTTTGGGGCGAAGGCAAATTAAAATCCGTCGAAAATCTTATTGATCACAGATACCTCTCAAAAAAATAAAGCTTGATGAACACCTGCTCGTTTTTTTTATTATTTATTTTTATTTTAATGCCAGCTCTATCTTGGGGTGAAGCATCGCCGCCTTGTGCTACTAATCAACAGGTCGTGATTAAATCTGTCGAAATCTCAGGAAATGCAAAAACTAAAACCAGCGTCATCGAAAGAGAGCTCGGCTTTAATTTAAATGAAAAAGTTTGTGAATCTCAAATTCAAGAAAGAATTAATCGCATCAAGCGTATGGGGCTCTTTTCAGTTGTTGAACATAATATCACAAAACAGAATCAAACTAACGCGGCAGACTTGAAAATAACTGTCAACGAAAAGTGGACCACCATTCCAATTGTAAAAACCAACTCAGGTGGTGGTGTGTCTCAGTACATACTTGGTGTTTACGATCCAAATCTTTTTGGCGAGTTTTTAGAAGCCGGAGCTCAATACGAAAATTTGGGTGGCGCAAGCTCCGGAGTTGTGTGGTTTAAAAACCCAAGGCTTTTTGATCAACGCCAGGGTATTGATCTACAATATTGGAACACCAAAAGAATTCGAATAAAATATGATCAAGATAAAAACGATCCAGAAGTCCTTAAAGGATTTCTGAATGAGCGAGAAAGATTATATACAGACTATTTCCGCGAAATTTCGTCTGATATTGTGGCTCGTTTCGCTCTTGATTACAATAAAGACAATTTCTCAACAAAAATATTACCTGATATTGTTATAGAAAAAAATGGGCCTAACCCAAGCCTTCCGCCTGCAACCGAATTACTTATTACCAAAGTTGGATTAGAATTTGGTAAAATTGATGGAGAGCCCCAGGCTCTTGATGGATACTTGGCTGGCGTGAATCTTGGATATGCCAGTTCATTAAAGGCCAATAATGATGCGTTTTTTCAAGCGGATCTTTCGCTTCACTATTACAAACCTCTATCAACACACTGGCAATTCGCGCAAAGATTACTTTTAGGTGCCACCACAACAAAACTTCTTCAATATTGGTACTATTCGGGCGGCTTAGATCGAATCCGCGGATTTGCCGATAATCGCTTTGCTGGCAGCCACTCTCTGGTGAGTAATACCGAGGCTCGATATCTGCTACTTGAAAAACCTTCTGTCCTCGTACAAGGCTTGGGATTTGTCGATGCTGCGGCCATTGGCGATGAAGCTTCGGCGCTAACAAAGCTGCGAGCAGCAAGTATGGGAATGGGTTTAAGATTTATCTTACCCCAGTTCTATAGATTCGTGTTAAGATTAGATTATGCAAAACCT
>JBBTEQ010000029.1:0-620 GCA_038042235.1 Bdellovibrionota bacterium
ATTCAGTATATGCAACAAACCAATAGCAAATTCAGTCGGATTATTCAGCTTGGTGTGGAATTTAATAAAACCGGAACACTTAATTTTAACCAGGAAAAATTTACTAAAATTGTAAATTCAGAACCACTTGAGGTGATTGAGTTTTTAAGAGGAGATTTGGCGACCACGGGGTTTATTACCAGTATGAAAAAAAAATTGGGAGCCATTGTGGACAATCAGACGGGCCCAGTTTCAATTCGCAAAAAATCAATGCAGAGTAATATCAGTCAGATCGATAAGCGAATTGATTCAAAAGAAAAGTCATTGGTACGAAGAGAAGATCAATTAAGAAACCAATTTGCAAAAATGGAAGAAGCAATGTCAAGAATTCAAACACAGGGTGCTGCCGGACAGTCGGCATTCGGAGGAGGGGGTAAATAGTGTCACATCAGTTGAACAAGTACAAAAAGACATCTGTCTTAAGTGCCAGCCGAGAACAAATTTTATTAATGCTTTATGAGGGCGCAATAAAGTTTACAAAACTGGCAATACAGGCGGCAGAACAAAAAAAGATTGCAGATCGTGGCCACAATATCCTTCGGGCTTTTGATATTATTGTGGAACTGAACGCTACGCTGGAC
>JBBTEQ010000029.1:630-7301 GCA_038042235.1 Bdellovibrionota bacterium
CACAAAGTTGGAGGCGATTTGGCAGTTCAATTGGAACAATTGTATGTGTTTATGATGGATCAGTATACGCAAGCCAATATTAAAGGGGAAGCGGAACCACTAAGAGCCAATCTGAAAGTTCTTGAGAATCTTTATGGTGGGTGGAAGCTGGCCGTTGATAAATTAAAAAAAGATAATGAACAAAAAGGGGGAGCTGCGTGATTCGTTTAATACAGTTTTTGAATGAGAAAAATCATTTTCTTGAGAAATTTTACACATTGAATGAGGCGCAGCTTGTCCGCATGGGTGACGGGCTATTTGATGAGCTTGAAACCTTTTATAATCAACGTGAGGATCTGCTGAAAATTATAAAATATATAGACGCAGAAATTCATAAGGCACACGAGTCGCACAAAGAAATGGCGGGCCTATTTACGGATGAACAAAAAAACGAGATCTATGCATGTCTGCGTACTAAAGAAGCTTATGCAAAGCATATTCTTGAGCAGGATTTGCAAGTTCTGGGATTAATTGATGATGCAAAATCATCTATCATTCGAGAGTTGCGGGAAGTTCAAAAAGCGCGCAAAGCAATGGCTGGGTATAAAACAAGCGAAGCCTGATTATTTTTAGATCTAAAGCCAGTCATTGTTTTGACTGGCTGTCAGAGAGATATGTTTGTTATCGAAGATCAAGTGCTTGTTATCGAAAATAAACATTGTACAGTGTTGGCATCGTGATTGCTTTTAGAAAGGTAGATCTAAATGCGACTTATGTTGAGTCGCTTTTTCTGGAGGTCATAATGCCGCAACCTGATTGTACTATAAGTTCTGCTGCGAACTCTAACTTGGACTCGGTTTTTGGTCCTGTATTAAGCGATCTCAATCGAAGTCGTTATTCTGCAGCGATGATGAAGTTGACTCTGTTATCAAATAATTACAGCAAGGATTTAAATTTTTTACGTCTGTTGGCACGAACGCAAAGAGCCTTAGTAGATTTCACTGGTTTAATTAAAACCCTAGTACTTATCGCAACAATCACAAAAACCAGTACGGACTATTTAGAGCAGATGTTAGTGCTTTACTCACAGGGACGTCTGAATGAAGCCTTGGATGTCGGGCTTCATTTGCAAGATATGAATCAGCAAGATATGAACCTGCCGGCAAATGAACAGAAAGTGCTTTCGCATTGTTTAATAAAAATTTATTTAGAGTTTGGCGATTATGAGGGTGTGCATGAAGTCGTAGCAACATGCAATACTGCCGAAGAGGATGATTTGATGTTGTGGGCCATGGGTTTAGTACTTTTGGCCTCTGGCAAAAAAAATGATGCGTTGATGGTTTTCAGAAAATCGGTAGCTTTAAATAGGTCCAACGATCAGGCCTGGGTTAGCTTATCGCTTCTGCATGAAGAAATGGGCGACCGGGAGCTGGCGCTAGCTAACTTAGACAAGGCTTTTGATGCTAATCCGAATAATGCTACAGGTCTTAAATTGCTTACCAAGTGGCATCATCGGGATGTTGTGCAGACAAATAAAGTTATGAATAAGGTTCGGCATTATCTTTCACATTACGAATTCGATGAAGAAATTAGCTTATGCTATATGCAATTATTAAAAGAAGTTGACGATATGAATTCATTGCGTTTTGAGGTTGAAAAGTTGGTTTTACACAACCCTAGAAATACTGAATATATGATAATGAAAAAAAATTTAGAAGTGAGTATCAAAACTGCCCAATAATATGATACTGTCAGTCTGTGTTTGTAAATGTTCAGAATCAGTATAAAAATCAGTTTTTGGAATGGATCAAAAATTTTGATCAAGATGATCAATTTTTTCAGATTGTTGATAAGCCTGTTGATAGTCATATAGCTGAATCCCAACTAACGGGGCATTTAATTATTGGTGATCTTTCGTATTTAGATTTTTTTTCTAATATTAAGGCCAGCAAGATATTGGTTGGTACAAAAAAAACTATCGATGATAAAAAATTATTTCAAATTTCGCAACAGTCACTTTTTTTTGTTGTTGAAGAAAATAATTCTACTCAACTTGGTCAGTTATTGAAATCAATTAAGGCCGAGGCCCTAAAAAGTCTGCAGGTTGAATTTGTTAAATCCGAAATCCAGAAAAAACGCAAAGAGTTGGAATTTCTGAACAACCGTCTTTCAAGTGAGAGTGAAAAGAAGATTGAAAGCCTTGAAAAATCCCATATTGAAGAAACCGAAAAAAATCAAAAAGAAAAAAATCTACTACATTTTCTGGATTTTATTCAGTCAGAATCCGCTGGTGATGATTTTATTGAAAAAACATTTAAGTTTATTTGGAAAGACTTAAAAAAATGCGGCCGACTTAATCTTGCGGGGCTCAGCATGCTGGCTAGCTCGGGAAAGTCAAAAATTCTATTTTATGATGGGGTCAGCGAGTCCACGAGTGTTGCCGGCATTGATTTTTCTGCGGAGAATATCTCAAGCCAGTTAGCTTCTGCGTGGGGGCGCCCGGTTGGTAAAATTATGTCATGGCAACTTCCTGAAAGTTCGCGTGAATCTTATTTTTTTGTAGAGGTGGTCGATGGCCAGGAAAATCAAGATAAAATCAGCCTGTATATGACCGAACGAATTGCCGTGTTAAGCATGTATTTAGACCGCTGGATGATTGAAAAAGAAATATAAGTGGCGGTTGATCGTTGGAAAAACACCTTTAGGTCATTTTCCGGTTCAACGCATGTTGTTGACGAAAACTTTAAAATTTATCAGTCAAACTATCCGCATAACAGCGGTGAATACTGTTATAAGGTACTCGCAAAAAGAGACTCGCCTTGTGTTGCCTGTCCGATAAAACAAAATCGCAACACTAATTTTGTTTTAAAAGAAGGGGTGAGTGTTAAAACTTATGTCTCGCAGTTCAAGTTTCAGTCTAAAAAATATTATTTCGTAATTTATGAAGACGTCACAAAGCTCAATCAACTGTACTCGCATATTATTCAAACTGAAAAAATGTCGACGATTGGAAGGCTTGGAAATCATTTAGCACATGAATTAAACAACCCCTTAACCGGCATCAAGTCCTATGTGCAAACCTTAATGGAAGATCAACAATCCATGTTATCATTACCGAGCACGGCTAAGTCGGACTTAAATGAAATTCTAAAGGCTACGATCAGGTGTCAGAAAATCATTAAAAACTTTATCGATTTCAGCCAAAAAAAAGAACCTTCTTTAGAAGTGGTCCAATTTTCAGAAGTTTTACAAAACACCTTAGTCTTGCTTAAAACTGCGCTTCGCTCGCATCGGCTATTTATTGATTTAAAAGATGATAAAATTAAGGCCAATGCCTACGATTTACAGCAAGTGCTATTTAATTTAATTAAAAATTCCTGCCAAGCGATGCAGGAAAATAGTTCAGGGCCTGGCGCAATTAAAATATACCAGGAGCATAAGGAATTAAAGGACGGATCCCAAATTCTTTTCCATATTGAAGACACGGGGCCCGGCTTCGATGAGGCTATATTAAAACATCTATTTGAGCCCTTTATGACGACAAAGGAACAGGGAGAAGGAACAGGGCTTGGGCTGTATTTGTCTAAAAAGTTAATGAATAATATGGGTGCAGATTTGCAAGTCACCTCTTCAAGTAAAAAGGGAGCGAAAATCACTTTGGTTTTCGCACGGTTGTGAAATTTTTAGTGGTAGATGATGAGTTACTGATAAGAAAGTCTTTAGTAAGGGCCTTTGCCGCTTCTGGGTATATCTGTGATGAAGCTGAAAATGGCCTCCAGGCTTTGGAAAAAATAAAGCAAAATAATTATCGCGGGATTTTGCTGGATGTGATCATGCCCGATAAAAATGGCTATGAAGTATTATTGGAAATGAAAAAGCAAACTCCGGTTTTTATTATTTCGGCCTTCACCGGAGACGATACGAATATTGGTTATATTCAAAACGATGCTCGGGTGCTGGAGTACATAACTAAACCCTTTGATGATATTTTTGCAATTGTTAAACTAGTGGTGGCTAAAACATGAGAATTATCTCTGGAAAATTTAAAGGGCGGGTTTTAAGTTCATTTCAAGCTGAACATATTCGCCCCACTACAGATCGCGTTAAAGAAACACTTTTTAACAAGTGGATGACTCAGGTTGAAGATGCGAAAGTACTTGATTTATTTGCCGGGACCGGAAACTTAGGTCTTGAATCCATATCACGTGGCTGTAGTCATGTTGATTTTGTTGAAATGAATGTAAAGTCAATTCAGATATTAAAAAAAAATATTGAACTCTTAAAACTTCAGGCCCCTGAATTCAACATTTATAAACAGGATGTTTTGCTGTATCTTAAAAAATATCAGGGTGAAGCCTATGATCTTATTTTAGCCGACCCACCTTTTACTGAAAAAATGGCACATGACGTGATGCAGGCAATAGATACGAGCATGTGTTTTAATGAAAATACTTTGATTGCCATTGAATCTCATAAAAAAGAGCGCATAGATGAAGCTTATCTTAATCTGTACCGCTATGACTTTAAAGATTATGGCGATAAAGTACTTTCTTTCTTTACCAAAAAAGCGCAGGATTAGTCTATGTCAAATCCTCTGTCAAAAATTGCAGTTTACCCTGGTAGTTTTGATCCGATCACAATCGGCCATCTTGATATAATCGAAAGAATTTCTCACATTTTTGATCATGTTATTGTTTTGGTAACTCAGTCGAGCGAAAAAAAATATTTATTTACGGCAGAAGAACGAATGAATTTTTTAAGAAAAGCCACAAAGGCCAACAAAAAAATTATGATCGATACATTTGAGGGTCTGACTGTAGAATATATGAAAAAGAAAAAAGCCCATGTGATTGTTCGCGGACTAAGAGCCGTGGCCGATTTTGAATACGAAGGAACTCTGGCCAGCATGAACAGCACATTGGCTCCAAATATTGAAACCTTTATGATTTTTTCTCGTCCCGAGTATTATTTTATTTCCTCACGTGGCGTAAAAGAAGTTGCCCGTAACGGTGGTGATTTGACCGGATTGGTTCCTGATTTTCTTAAAAAAGACTTAGAAAAAAAATTAAGAGGGTAATTATGTTATCTGAGCGTGCCAAAAGTTTAAAAACATCTCCGACGCTTTTTTTAGTAGCAAAGGCCAAAGAATTACAAGCACAAGGTCACGATGTGATTTCACTTACGGTCGGCGAGCCTGACTGGCCTACATACCCCGCTGCAAGCGAGGCCGGCATAGCCGCAATCCGTAACGGTATTACTAAATACACTGCGGCCAATGGCACCGTAGAATTACGTAAAGCGGTTACTCAAAGAATACAGGCTGATTTAAATTTAACCTACGCCATCAATGAAGTGGCTGTTACCAGTGGTGCCAAGTATGCGATTTTTGCAGCTTTGCAAGTGCTCTGCGACCCAACAGATGAAGTTATTATTCATTCTCCTTATTGGGTGAGTTATCCAACCATGGTGGAGCTTGCGGGCGCCAAGCCCTCACTGGTAACTTGCACTGAAGAAACTAATTTTAAAATCACTGCTGAGTTACTTAAAAAACATATTACAGCCAACACAAAAGTTTTTTTATTTTGTTCGCCTTCAAACCCGACGGGTTTTGTTTATTCAAAACAAGAACTTAAAGAAATCGCTGATGTGATCAAACAGCATCCAAGAATGCTGGTGATCAGCGATGATATGTACAATCGCCTGATGTTCGATGGTTCAAACTGTGCGCCGCATATTTTAGAAGTTGCGCCTGAACTTAAAGACCGCACTGTGGTTATTAATGGTGGTTCAAAAGCCTATTCGATGACGGGTTGGAGAATTGGCTGGGCCCTAGGGCCGCAAAAAATAATTCAAGCTATTGGTGATTATGCTTCGCAATCGACCGGGGCCCCATCAAGTATTTCGCAACATGCGGCGGTTCAGGCTCTCACTAGCTGTGAAGCCAATATTAAAGAAACAAATAGCATATTAAAAAAACGATTAAGTTCTGCGCTAAGTGAATTTAAAGCGGTTCCTGAATTTAAAGTGTATGAGCCGGATGGTGCATTTTATTTATGGGTGGATGTGAGAAAAGCTCTCGGTAAATCCTATCAGTGCCAAAAAATCGTAAGCTCCAAAGACTTTTGTCAGGTTTTACTTGAAAAATTATTTGTGGCCACCGTGCCCGGTGAAGAATTTGGCAACCCCGGCTTTATGCGCCTGAGTTTTGCCATTGATTCTGACCGAATGGCGCAGGCCATTCAGCGAATGAAAAAACTGATTTCAGAAATGGTTTAAGCGTCTCGTCAGTATAAAATAAATTTTTTAAAAATTCTCAGTTTTTAGAGTTTATTCTCAAAAAATACAAAATTAATATAAAAATTAAAATTGTGAATTTGTTTCATCTGGTTAAGTCCTCAGTATCTCAGTGTACATTGTACACTGAGATACTGAGG
Organism: Bdellovibrionota bacterium; assembly: GCA_038042235.1. Taxonomy (GTDB): domain Bacteria; phylum Bdellovibrionota; class Bdellovibrionia; order Bdellovibrionales; family Bdellovibrionaceae; genus Pseudobdellovibrio. Next base: position 7,044 of record JBBTEQ010000029.1, read on the forward strand.
CAGCATAAAGATCTGGTCGATCTGTAGTGTGGACTACTGCTGCGATTGTTGAAAAAATAAGCTTAAAGTGGCGGTACCTAGACTTAAGAATGTTTCAACATGAGACAAACTCGTAAATTTCTTAATACAATACGTTTTTTTATATTATGTTTAGACACTTAAGTAAAAACCTAAAATTGCCGATAGGTTAGGTATGAAGTTTAGCTCCTGTTGGCTGGCTAGAACCACTTCTTTATTATCTTTATTGCTTGTTTGTTT
>JBBTEQ010000030.1:0-11770 GCA_038042235.1 Bdellovibrionota bacterium
GGTCAAAAAATAGACAGAGGGCGAATATAAAAGTAAAAAATATTATTACCAACATACTTTGCAGATTTTTGATTAGATCAGGATTATTAAAAGGTATTTTCTTTTCTTCAATTAACTTCAACATCTTACCTTCTGGATCAAGGCTGGTATCAAATGCAACAGAAAAGGTCTTGCCATCTTTTTTAAAATATACTGCTGGAACCTGCTTCTCGTTTATCCGCCAGTAACTTACCATATCGGACATTAGGTATTCATTAGTTGCTAAGAGAGTAGTAATCTTGAAGCTTTGCCCGTCAAAGACGACTTTCTGAGTATTTATCCATAGAAAAGCGAAAACGCATCCTAAAACCATTGCCAATTCCGCGAAAATACCAAATGCGATTAAGACCCAATCTGAATCAGGTTTGTAAAAGCATTCATTTGCCGTTCTTGCAAACGCAGTAACTGCTACTAAAATAAGAAATAAAAATGCCAATCCCATGCCAATCTTATATTTTCGAGAATAAGAAAGTGTAAAGGGTTGCAAAGTAACTCCTTCTTGAATCACATCATTCAACTGTCTGTTTGAATTTATCGTCACTGAATCTATTTTACATTCATTTAATTTTTGGTCAAATGAGTATCCATTCTTGAGAAGTTTTCTTGAGCTTGGTTGCACAAGTAGTGTTGTTTATTTTTTCCTAAACCAACCAAAATTCTCTTGACAGTATTTGTAACCAAGCCAATGAAAAATTGGCGCTCCGAACATAAGTATACAAAACCCAAAAGTTTCCCTAACTGACCAAATAGAAATATCAGTTTTTTCAATATACATTCTGTATAGCATATAAATATCCAAAATGTATGTACAGGGCACCACAACGAATAAACTAAAAACTACTATTATATTGGCTGCCATCTTACTTTCATCGTCATTGAAACTCAAATTTACCTCATACTTTTAATCACAACCGGGAGTAGCATTTGGCGGGTTGTTATTATTCGGGTTGAGTGTCGTATTTATGCCATTTGATACGTTTTGTACTGGCGTAGAACCTGGTACAGAATCAATTGCTGTTAGCGCTGCATAAAGAAGATCAACCACTGCAGTCACTCCTCCTACTACCAAACGAGCGCCGCCTAAAACGGCACCTACGCCAGCTAAAGCACCGGCAATGGCACCACCGATAACAACTGCAACTTGTGGAATAAACAACCCACTCGGATCAATAAAATTCACTGGATCATTATTTACATGAGGCCGTCGGAAAACCCCGGTAAAAATAAGAATTTCAGCCGATTTTTCATTTTTAAAATTATTTTCCTGAAAATTTTCTTCGAAAAAATGTTTTTTTGAAAAATAATCAACTGCTAGGTTCAAATTCTTATCTCTTTCTTGTTTGATCTAAAATCAAATTCTCATGCTTATAATAATTTTCACGCTGTAATCTCTATATTGCCGCATATTCAATGTTAATCCACCTTTTTAAATTTACAATGGCCGCAGTAAACGCGCATTGAAGGCGCACTTTCTTTAAACCTCTATATCTGGTTCGTGTCATACCATGCAACCGTTTCATTTCAGCGAACTTGCCTTCAATTGCTTGCCGCAGCTTCATGTCATTTTTAAACTCATCGGTTCTGTTGTAGGTCTCAGATTCCATTATCAGTCCTTGCCAATCATATATCCGAACAGTTCTGCGACCTTCTTTCGCTTTTGTACATTTCGATTGTAGATCACACCTATTGCAGGCGCTCATCGGAAAATGAAAATTCATACTGCTTTTTGCGCTGTCATAAAAATGAGGTTTTGCAATAACTCCTCTGGGACAAGTTAGTGTATTATTTGTTCTATCTATTTTAAAATCGCTTTTCGGAAGTACAGCTTTTGTTCTGGGGTTTTTATCTTTAAATGGTGAAACAATTTGACAACCTAAATCGCTCATTTGTTGCCTGATGATACCATCGCCGTAAGCTGAGTCGCCAATAACTTTTACCGGCACGATGTCTAGTGATCTTTTCAGCTCTTCAAACAATTTAACCGTGGCTTTGCCATCGTTGATGTTTCCGGCCATCACATCAACATTTGTAATAAAACGATTCTTGATCTCTTGACTGATTGAGGTTTTATAACCGATAAACTTCTTTATCTTGCTTTTAGCACCGGCCCTAGCATCAACATCAATCGGTGATACGATTCGATTTGTCGGTTTTTTTGCAGAATCAATTTCTCTAGGTTCGCCATCTTCGGTAGTTTCGATATTTTCTCTGAGAATAGTTCTTAAAACTTCAATTGGCTCTTTGTAGCGAGCATCTTCTTTTAAATGATCTGTGGATTTTAAAATGTACTGAGCTTCATTGACGTACTTTACGAGACATTCAGCTCTTTTATTTAAGTCGAATCGGCCAGCACCGTCATCATTAATTTTTATCGAAGTATATTCTTCAGCAGAAATGTTTCTGAGCACTTCTTTTTCAATCTCAGAATTATTTTTATTTAAAAGCTTTAAAATCTCAAACGAAGCTTTTTTAACCATCCCAACCATGTTCGGTATGGCTATATCAGCCAGCACATGCGTAGCATCTACTCTTTGAACTTCTTCTTTTGAAATAAGTTTATCATCAATAAGCTGTTTTAAAATTTGATCGAAAATCTCTTTTTCTTTTCCGCTCTTAAGTAAACGGTCTCTGAAATCACCAAGCGATGAATGATCAAACGGACGCTCGTCAATTCGTAGGCCCAGCGCAAACTTAACTTCGATATCAAACATACAGGCGCGCTCAAGTTCGCGGTCTGATAAATTCATGTGATACTGAATCAGCATCGCCTTTGCTAATAACGAAGGCGATATTGGCGGTCTGCCGTTATTACCGCAATAAAGTTCAGAAAACATTTCATCGATAATTAATCCATGCAACTTCTCTCTGAACTTTCGGTAAAAAATGTTTTTGGGTACTAACTGCTCGCAGTAGTAATCGACGTCGATAAATGAAGCTTGTTGGGATTTAGGGTTTTTCATAAAAAGATGTTACCAAATATCATTTATTTTTCCAAAAAAATAATGTGTTTTTTATTTTCTGCCATCGACGCTTGCTTTCTTCATTTTCCAAGTTTTTCTTGATTTTACGAAGCTCTAGAATCTCCTCAGTAATTGAATCAGACACTTCCTTAGTCATTTCAATTTTTTTTCCATCTTTATTGTATAATTCAAAATCTTCATCCCATTGATCGAAAAACTCATCTAGACGCATACCAAGTTGCCACAGTTCTTCAATAATTTCGATATCACCAGTTTCTTTTTCAATTAATTTGTAGGGCAAATAATCTTGATAACGCATTAAAAACCGCCTTCCCACGGTCTATGTTTTTTAATACCTGGTCTGCGATGGTAGTGTGGAAGACTTTTTCCGCCCCTCTTTAATGGATGAAAATCAACTCTAAAATTATCTGAATATTTAATGCCAAAACCGCTAGTGTTCTTATACTTCCTGAACCCCTGCACCGATTTACACAAACCGGCGCCACCCGCAACGGCCAATGGCACGCCGATCAGTTCATCAGTCGCTGCACCTTCGGTTTCAAGATCAGTAGAGTAAAAGACACCAGCCAAGACAGCCCCAATGATCAAAAACGGTGTTGTTCCTTCTGGATCGACATAGCTCATGGGGTTGTTATTGGCATAATTGTAGAGATTTGTTTCGATGTTAGCTAGTTTTCCGACAGTATCTACATACGCATAGAGATTCGTATCCCCACCCGCAAACCCAATGGAAGCCGTAGTGAGTGTGGCCGCAGGGCCATTCACACTACGGTCGATTGGGTGGTTATTAAAACTCACATTTTGTTTCAAAAATCCTATCTCCTTTTTAATCATCGTGGCACCACCTGTTTGCATTCTACTATCAGTCTCCTTAATCTGGTCGCTGTGAGCGAAGCGAACTTAGTTCAGTTTCCAATAGGCATCAAACAAAAAATAAGCGCAGGGAATAGACAAAAACACGAAAAAACATGACCAACAATCTTAGCTACTTCATGATCTTGAGGTAGCTTATCACCAAACCATCTTGGTGCCGTTGGTTTGAGGTAAAAAAATGTCGAGGCCAAAATAAAAATAATTATTACAATATGAGCATCATATTGTAAATGTTCAGATTTAATTTTTTCAGAAAGAACAAGAAAAATATCAACAAAATACAGCATTGTAGTTAAAATCAAAAGGCTGAAGTTAATTTTTTTAATCACAAGCCTCCTCAGTTTTTTTCTGATTATTTTTAATTTTAATGTATGTTTCCAGAAATACTGGATCAAGTGGCGCATTAACAATAGGCGAGAGAGGGCCAAATACTATGTCGTTACCAGTGCTGACAATATTTCTTACTGGACTTCTTTCTTTAATAATTCTTTTAATTTCGGAAAAAGATCTGCCATTAGCTAATTCAATTATTGCGGTTGTAATATCAAATGAAATTTCAAAAACAAGTGTAGGTAATAAAATAAGGTATGGGCTTTTTCCTTCAGGATCAATAAAATTCACTGGATCATTATTTACATATGCAAACAAATTAGTATCCCCGCCATTAAACCCAATCGGATCCCTCACTAACCATCGCCCAATCTCAGCATCATAATCCCTGGCACCAAATCTCACAAGACCAGTTTCAAAATCATAATGTCCGCCTGCAAAACCGAAAGGCTGAAAACCCGGATTCGTGTCGGACAAAACAATACCGAACTCATCGTAACTGATGTCCTGAATCACAACCCCAGATGAATTCAACACCTGTAAAATACTACCGAGCTGATCTTTTAAAAAATAATAATTCTGGCCGTTATGAATCATGTAATCCGGGCTATGGCCCTGAGTAGCATAAACAAATCGGCTTTTTACAGAAAAATTAGGCGCAAGTTCAGCAATCAGCCTTGCGAATTTATCATAGATAAAATAACGTTGCACAATGCCATTTACTAGTTTTGCAGAACGTTTATTTTCGCCGTCTATCCAGTACGTAATATTTTTAGTTCCACTAGGTGAAACAATCTCAACTGCTTGTAGCGCATTTAGCTGGCTGATGCGATACGTGGTTTGTGTTCCTATAGTAATATTATTTTTTTGCACCAGACTGTCGTCTTCTGAATAGTTGTAATTAATAGTTTGTGCATTTTTGGTGTAGCTTATTAACCGATCTTTAGAATTGTAACTGGCTGCGAAATTATCGCTGCTAAGCCTGTTACCCTGAGCATCATAATTGTAGGTATTTTTAAGAACTCCGTTTTCGCTGACAGTTTTTAGACGGCCATTTAAATCATAACTGAAAGCTTGGCTGGTATTAACGTTATTTTTTAAAATATTTTTCTGGGTGATGCGACCTAGTTTGTCGCGGCTGTAAGTCTCTGAAAAAATTAAATTGCCGCTATGCTTGATCTCTCTTAATGAGATTTCTCCGAATGTCGAATATGAAATACTTTCTACAAAGTTACCAAGGATTTTTTTCTTAGGTAAAACTGAAGAGGCACTTCGTTCAATGATTAAGTCGCCATTTTGAATTAAAGCCTTATCAAGATCAAAACTTTGATTGATAACTTGATTATTGATGCCTTCTGAGGTTTGCAGAAGACCTGCCGGGTTATACGTGTATTGCACGCTGGCCGGAAATCTTTCTGAGTAGGTTTTAGAAAGCAGCAAGTCAGCAGCGCGGTTATAGGCGATGGTGATTTGATCGCTTGAACGAACAGCTTCAAGCAATTTAGATGCCGGATGATATCCGTATTCAAAACTTAGGCTGGTGGTATTTAGATTTATGAGCTTGTTATTGTCTTCTGTCAGGTGTGCAGACCCATAAATGAAGTCTGTATTAGAGCTTTCTTCTGAAATACTTTTGGTGATGCGTTTATCAAAATCATATTGATATGTTTTTGATAAGCTTGTGCCTGGTGCTGTATAACTAGCAACTAGATCTAAAACATTATTTACAAATCTGTGCAGCAGTCTTTGTGGTGGCGTGATACCAACAATATTTGAGTTTTTGTCGTAGTCAACTTTGGTTTCTTCGCTATCGGGTGTGATGGTTTTAAGTGTTCTACCAATGGCGTCGTTGATTAGTTTAGTATTTCGATTTTCAGGGTCGATGATTTCGCTTAAAAAACCATGTTGATCATAAAACATCTTGGTTATGCGGTCGCCTTGCGTTACTTCGGTTAGCTGTCCAAGAGTATTATAACTGAAATTCACAGGTAAAAATTCGGGCGATGCCTGCAGTTGCAAAGTTTGCATTTGAGCGTTGATCGTTTGATTCGAAGATCTTCCCATGATTGACGAAGTTTGAATGGTTTTGTTGCTGCTGTCGAATACAGTTTGCACCTCTGAGCCTGTATTGTCTTTGGTGATTATCGTTTTAACAAAGTTAACGCCGTCTGGGTTAGCTGTGTAAGCTAATTTTTTTTGCTTTTGGTAAAACGAATTACTAAGATTAGTGTACGTATTTTTAGTAAATCCCACATAGCGAGCCTGGCCTACAAACCATGGATCAGAATTTAAAACTGAGATCGTCGAATAGCCATCTGAAGATGTATTTGATAAGAACCCGCGCTTTGTTTCATTTAAACTTGAATCAACTCCGCCATCGGGTTTTCTCAAAATGAACTCATTAGCTGCCGATAAACCGGCAGCAGTGACTCTTTCATGTATATAAACAACATCTTCACCTGTTTTAAATTCTACCGCCGAACCACCGATTAACTCAGTCAGCTTCTTAACTCCACCATCGGGCTCTGTTACTTGGGTTAATTTTCCCAGTACGTTATACTCATAAAACGCCGTGTTGCCTTCGGGCTTTTTAAATGAAGTCATTAAGCCATCATCAGTATAGCTCATTTTATAGGTGTTACCTAATGGGTCAACTATCGCTGATAAATAGTTGTTAGCATCTACAGTAAAATTATAAGTTTGTCCGAAGGGACCAGTCATAGACAACAAATTGCCATCAGAGTCCCGTGTGATTTGCGTGATGAGTCCAAAAGAATCTTTAATAAATTGTAGTTTTTTGTTTGTATCGTGAGTAAATTCAAATTTAATTGCTCCAGTCTCGGCAATAAGCGTTTTAAGATGCAAACCTTCGGCATTAAAATAATAAATCTCGCTGCCATCAGTTGAAGAAATTACAGCTGACTCACTTGGTAATTTGGTCTCATATTTTCGCACCCGATGTAATTCTTCTGTAAAAATAATGGCGCCGGTCGAATCTACCAGTATGTCCCTAGGGCCGCCCAAATTTGTTTCGATGCCAGTCTTATTATCCCCATTAAAGCTCGTGAATCCAGTTCCAATGATAGTCGAAATTTTTCCTTCAGTGTTTATCTTCAGTATTTTACTGCTATTCTCATCCGTAATATAAATTTCACCGTTATTTCCGACGGCAGCAATTGGAGCACGCAAAGAAGCTTCTGTTGCAGGTATGTTTTCTTCATTTACTCCATCCGCTATACCATTACCGGCAATAGTTGAAATAATGCCGTTCATTGCTACTTTTCTGATGCGATGATTTAACTCATCCGCAATATATAAATTTCCCAATTTATCAATTGTTAATAATAATGGACCATTTAAACTGGCGCTGACGGCTTGGCCTTCATCACCCGAAAAACCCGCTACACCAGTACCTGCATAAGGGGTAATAATACCATTAGACCATAATCTGCGAATTCTGTTGTTCAATGTATCGCTGATGTATAATGACCCATCTAGGCCCAGCGCTAACCCCGTAGGCCCTCTAAACTGTGCCGCAGTTGCTGGACCGCCATCACCCGAAAAACCCGCCGTGCCATTACCTGCAATAGTGCTGATAATACCATTTGGATCAATTTTTCGAATTACATTAAAAATATTATCCGCAAAATAAATTGTGCCATTTTCTGAAACAGCAATTCCAGTAGGCCCACCTATTGTTGCGTTAATTGCTAAACCGCCATCCCCGCTGTAGCCGTCTATGCCATTACCCGCAATTGTTGTAATAATATTATTTTTATCTATTTTTCTTATATTGTGCCCATCATGATCAGTTACATATAAATTACCGGCACTGTCTTGCGCCAGCCCGGCGGGATCCAATAGACTGGCATTAACGGCTGGTATATTATTTCCTGCAGAGACCGCGACGCCGTTGCCGGCGATGGTGTTTACTATTGAAGTAACTTCTGAAGCCGTTATTTGCCCACCATCGCCCTTATACAGGATTTTACTTTTGGGGTCGTAGGCGTGATAAAAACTAAAGGCCCAGCTATTAAACTGCTGGCTTGAATAGTTTCTGTATTTATCAAAAGGCGAACTAAGATTAATTGTTTTACTGTTAGTCAGTTTGAATTTATCGCGGGAAGGTAAAAGTGTAATTGTAGTATTGGGGCTTTGTGCATCAAATCTAGGTTCAGGCTCCCATTCTTCTATTTTATAGTAGGTCGGGTAAACATATTCTACAGTTATTTTGGCCTTTATATTTTCATAAACAGGTCTGCCGAAAACATCAAAGCCATCCCAAACATATTCAAATTTATCGGTTAAATTTGGATTCGTAAAGGCTTGTGTAAATTTTTTGCCGGCAACTTCAACTATTACATTTGATGAAACTAGGCGATCTCCACCATTGTTATTTATCATATTTTCATTATTAGGAAACAGTAAAATATGTCTTGAGTTTTTTTGACCTTTTACGTTGTCAGTCGTGTAATAAAGACTGTAACCAAAGGCTTTCAGATCAATATTTTCAGCAAGTATTTGTTCTTTCACTGTGATTACACAACCCTGCATAGTTCGGCTAGGGCCATCTACATCGCTATCCCCACTTCCACCAGAACCTCCTCCTGGACCACTTGGGCCACCCGGCCCTCCTCCTCCGCTACCACCACAACCACAACCTCCACATCCCGGTCCACTTACAACAGGAGGTGGGGGAGGTGGAAGATCTGGGCGCGTAATAGTCCCATTAAAATCATAAGTGCTAAAATGCGTGCTAGCACCGCGCCAGAAACTTTTTCCGGCCACGTATTTAGAACCCAGAATTTTTAATTCGCTGGCCGTGATATTATGTACTGCTAACTCCTGAGCTGTTGCCGCTACCCCATGCCCCCGCACATCTAAAATAGCGTTTTGATTTGTATCAAGGCCTAAGACTTTTATAACAATAGCATTAGGCATTTGCTCCCAAAAACCATTTTTAGGATTCAAAAAGCCAAGTGGCATCAAACTACCAGTGGGTAAGTTTAAAAAATTATCCACGTACATAGGAACAGGTTTTGAAAACTCTACCATTCCACCGCCCAATGCAATGGCTTCATCTGCATTAAATTCTGCTGCATAAGTGTAGCCAGTTCTGGGTGGTAATTGCGCGGGCATTCTACTAGGACCTTCTGGGCCCACAGTAAATTCAGTGGCTCTAATTGTTAGTTGGTTGACGGATTTTCTACTTCCATCTGGCATAACAATTTCTGCCGTTGTATTTTCAGGAATTAAAACCTGCGCCTGCCTTGCGCCATCGACATCTTGCATCATTGTGCTTGCATGCAGCTGCGCCGTATCTGAATTCAGCATGACTACAGTTTTCTTTTCATCCAGACTTACCAAAATTACGTCTTCTACTGTGCGGGCGATATTGTTTGCTGTATCCACCGGCCTTTGCGCACTGAGATAACCGCCTTTTTCATAAACTACAAATATATTCCCACCACCGTTCACGGCCATATCCCATTCTCCGTTTTCACGGCTTAAGGTATAACCATATTCAGGATGATCTTTAATAGTAACTTTAACTGCTGATAAAGCAGTGCTTGCGTTTTGTAAAATTTTTCCCCGAATGGGTGTCAGGCGTTCTTCTACAAATTTAGCGGGATCGGCATCTTTTTGGATTGGGTTTTCAGAGTTAAACAAAAAACCAAATTTTTCTGTATTGGATGGCGCGGTGTTTTCGGCAATGGGCGGCGCAATGGTCGCCGGATCAACCGGCAAAACCGGATTTTGTAATGTAAAACTTTTTGTAACTGCACTTGTTCCACCAAAGCTATCACTGACCGTTAAGCTTACAGTATGGGTACCCGCTAGTTTAAATAAGTGTGTAGGTTTAGTTTCAGTCGATGTTTCTCCAACGCCAAAATCCCATAAATAACTAAGCTGGTCATTGTCAGCATCACTTGAACCTGAAGCATCAAACCATAACATGCTTGGAGCTACATTCGAACTTTGTTCTAAAATTTTAATTTCCGCTAAAGGCGGACTATTAAAATTGATATTATAATTAATAGTTGTAATGCTTTGATTGTTTTTTAAATCAAATGCGGTAATTGTTATGTTCTTAGCACCTCGACTTAAAAAAACTAGCGGAACTAAAAATTGTTTCTGATTAATACTGGCCTGTATTTCAGGTTCAGAGTTAACCTTGACCAGTACTTTTGAAAGCGCCTCATTACTTTCACCTGTTAAAATTAGATTATTCGCATTGATTTCAGTTCCGCTTGCTGGATTAATATTAGACAGCACTGGGCCAATAAGATCAGGCTTGATTAGTACTATTTTAGATACTGTGGCTTTGGCCCCACGATCATCGGTTACAGTTAAAGTCGCAGTGTAGCTTCCGGCATTTTGATAAATATGCTGCACCAATGCTCCTGTTGTAAAACTTTGGTCACCAAAGGCCCACTCATAACTGGCAATTGTGCCATCAGGGTCTGAGCTCAGCAGCGCAGAAAAACTAACAAGACTGGGCTCTATATCGTTAAGCGTACTGAAATCAAATTGCGCCAGTGGCAACTGATTTGAGCTGACAAAACGCTTTACTTTAAGACCTATACTTGAGGTTGGAAGACCCTTTAAAAACAAATTTAGTGCTTGTTCCCCAGCTAAAAATCTACGTGCAGTAAACACACCCTTCTCTGCCGGAAAATTCTGGCGGTTAACCAGCAAAACACTATTAATATTTATTTCAAGTTGCCTTGGGCGATCTAATATCACAAAAATTTTATTTTTAAAATTTTCTATTTTGCAGAAAATCTTTTGTGGGAATGTTCCAGCACATACTTTCTGAAAGTAATCTCGACCATTGCCGTTTTGAATTGTAAATTCATATTCGGTCATCAGTGACTGAGTGGCCGGCTGAATTTCAAAAGACTTATGCAGGCCCTGCATTTTTGAATAGATTGTCTTATTTATAATATATTCATTTGCTTGCGATTGAATTGAACTAAAAAATAAACTAAAAAATAAAATCAGAACCGAAAACCTCACATTGGTCAGCTTTTGAGAATTCACTTTTCCTCCGAATGTGTTCTAATACTAACTTTCGGAGGAATTAAAAATAACTTGAGTATCAAAATGAGAATTTAACAAATAAACTTTAGTTATTTTTTATGCCAAAGTTATTGCTCATTTTAAACGTCTCATTTAAAGAAAAAATATTAATTGTCTGATAACATCTGTCAGTTTATTAACGGTTGATCTGAAACTCAACACGACGGTTTCTTGCACGCCCCTGGAAGTTACCATTATCAGCGCGCGGACGACTTTCACCATAACCCTCGGTCTTTAGCTTCTTTTCAGGAATTCCCCGCTTAACCAATGCATTCTTAGCTGTACCGGCGCGACGTTTACTCAGATCAAGATTATAAGCGTCCGGACCAATAGAGTCGGTATGTCCCTCAACAAGAATATCATTGTAATTCTCCATCGTTTTCATTCTCTGAGCAACATCGTCAATCACCACTTCAGACTCTGGCTTCAACTGATCAGAATCAAAATCAAATAAAATATCATCT
>JBBTEQ010000031.1:0-7488 GCA_038042235.1 Bdellovibrionota bacterium
CGCGAACCGGGTTGCGGAGGATTATCCGCTGTCTGTCCACCGCTAATTGCTGCGGTGCTTGGATTATTTATTCTTGTCATAGTAATTGGCGTAGCACTCAAATTAAGCGCATAAATTTCATTGCCAAAATAATCTTGATGACCGCCACCCCAGACTATTAAACGGTTTCTTTTGCTATCAAAGACCGCACTGTTCCACGCCTGGGTAACACCACCACAATCGCCAAAACTTCCAACAGGGCATACGGGTCTGATCTTGGTATTTGCAAGCTGCGTCCACCCCAAGGGCGCTGTTGACAATACGTCAGCAGCGAATCCATTAAAGGGGATCAATGCTACAAAAATAAAAAAAGTAAACAGAGCTAAGCGCATATATCCCCTCATAACTTTTTTACTTAGGGCACTAGGTAGGACAATACCATTGATCTATCACTCTCGCTACCTGCCGCATTTACGGCTGTAACTGCGAGGTAATAAGTTCTTCCTCTTTCAAGAGATAATACACTAGTGGGAGCTGCTCCCGCCGCCACATTGATTGGCGCGCCATACATTCCTGGGACTGTTGCAGAATAGACTCTATATCCTGTTACAGTGATGTCCATAACATTATTAGCATCTAAAGAAGGATCCCAAGCTAAAGTTTTACTTACAATAGTATTAACGACCCAATTAAATGTCGCCTGACTCGTATTTCCTGCCCTATCCGTGGCGCTAACTCTAAAACTATGACTGGCATTAGATAAATTAGTAAAACTCACCGGACTGTTGCAAGTGGCCTGGTCAACATTATCCAAATTACAAACTCGAACATTTGGATTAAGTTCGGTAATGGCAAAAGTAAAGCTTGCACTTGCAGAAGTGCTCATGGCAGCAGGAGTAACACTGAAAGCTATAACTGGTAAAGTCCGGTCTATGACCCAATTATATGATAGAGGCGCTGACCTCGCACCGGTTGTTACATCAACAGATCGCACATAAAAACTTTGATTGCCTTCTGCAAGATTATTATAAGAAATAGTGCCAGCATTACAAGCTAGGTAAAGAACATTATCCCGAGAGCACTCAAATGTTGATAAAACTCGGCCAACAACTTGTCCGGTAAATGAAAATGAAGAAACTACGGCTCTGTCAAAAGCAGGTGGATTTGCAGTTAAAGCTATGGACGGAACATTAAATCTAACTTCAAAATTTTGATTTAAGTTAAAAACATTCTGAGCTCTATCAGTTGCGGTAATTCTTAATGATTTGATTCCTTCAGTTAAATTGCTGAGTGCTAGACTTCCATTAAGACAACTAACAACGACGTTATTAAGACTACAAACTACTGTATCAATTCCAGATCCATTATCAAGTGCAGAAAAAGTAATATTGAGGCTCGTCGTCGCAACGACTGCCGGCGGAGCCATATTAAATGCGACAGTTGGAAGTTTCGTATCAATAATAAAACTTCGCGTTAAGCTAAAAACATTCTGAGCCCTGTCTGTTGCAGTAATTCTAAGTGATTTATTTCCTTCGGCTAAATTAGTAAGCACTATGCTTCCGTTAAGACAACCCACAACTACGTCATCAAGAGTACAGACAACCGTATCAATTCCAGACCCACCATCCAGTGCAGAAAAAGAAATATTTAAACTTCTCGATGCAACGAATGCCGTCGGAGCCGGATTAAATGATATCGCTGGAAGTACCGAATCCACAGTCCATTCAACAAAAGTCGGTGAAGACGCTAATCCAAAACTATCTGTAGCAATTATTTGTAACCTATGGCGCCCCTCACTGAGGTTTGCTGTACTAAATCCCTGCATACAATCAACAGGCTCCGCTTCATCCAAGCTACATTTGATCGTAGAAATAGAAGCGGTCCCCTGTGCCGTAGCTCGAAATGAAATTGCAGCCATATTTAATTTCGTAATTAAATCTGGTGCACTTATATTTGAGATTATTGGAGGCTCGGTGTGTAGGGGAACAATTGATGCTTGGTCTAGTGACGAAGCTTGTTGCGAGGATAATGGTTTTGCACAATTCTGATAGCCAAACAACATGACAGAAACTACAAATATTGCGGTTATTTTTAATAACAGCGAACGCTTCTTAAAAAACACCATAGGTCCCCCTTTAATCGTCCCCAAAGACCACCTTTAGGTTATCATAATAAACAGATTCGTCTACTTTTAACTAAATAAACTTATTATTTGTCTCACATTGAGAATTATTTTTTTTAGTTTATTCTCAGATTTTTAGGTGCAAGCAGTGCCGCTGGAGGTGGTGGCGGCAAAGTGTTTGAAAGTCGTAAAGTATAGGCCGGACGATCGATTGAATTAACGACAACAAAAGCATTTGAAGTTGCTGAATAAGAAAATCGCTTATAAGTACCTTGGCTATCAGCGGCACCGGGCCCATTAGTAAAAGTATGTGCGGTCCAAGAATTCGTAGCTGGATTATAAGAATACGCCGTATTGCCGCCACTCCAACCAACAATTTTTTTATGAAATGAATCATAAGTAAGACCAGGGTGAGAGGCCCCAACAATGGCCGACCCACCAGTACTATTAATACGAGTGGGATTAGGAATTAATCCTGTTTTATTTGATTCGATAATGCTCGAAATATCCCAACGTGACATTTGACCGCCGCCGATCACATAAAGATGGCGATTTTCCGGATCAATAATACTTGTAACGGCAAAAGGTCGATAGCCCCCTTGCTGATCATTACGAATTTTAAGTGTGTTTGTTGATAGATCATAGGTCATAATTCCAACTTTATTGTCAATAAATGTAAATTTTGAAATTGGGTCGTAAGAAATAGAAGTTCCTTCAATTGTATTTGGATCCCACCCCATTAAAAGGGAATCTCCGATTGGATTCATTTGCTGCCATGTTTGCGTGGCAAATGAATAGGTCCAAATAGCAGTGGACGAGCGCGCGGGTCCACAGGCAACGGTCCCGCTTACTGAGATAAAGCGATCCGCGTGTGCAAGATAGGCTATCCCATCATATGTATGTCTTGAGTTGGGCTGTGTACCGCCGGCAATGGCCTCAAGACAATTAGCATAATTAGCAGCCGGTAATCCTGGGTCAGTCAATCGCGATGCGGTTCCATCCGACATGTTTATAGAATAGATCTCATTACCATAGTAACCATTATGACCGCCTCCCCAAACCAAAAGTCGGTTTCTTTTTGTATCCATTACTCCGCTATTCCAGTTTGTGATAACGGCCTCGCAATATTCTGCACCTTGTATGGTTGGGTATTGAGCAGCCGGAGCGCAAACCTTATTGATCAAGGCATTCGGCAATGGGGTCCATTGGGCAAACACTTTTAGGCCCATCATAAAAAAAATAAAAATACTGCTAATAGTAGCTCTCACCAACTCCCCCGCTTCTCAATAAATTATAAAGGTACAAGGTGAGATAAAACCGCTGATTTATCACTTTCACTACCCACCGCATTTACAGCTGTAACTGCAAAGTAATAAGTTTTTCCTTTTTCAAGAGTTAACAAGCTAGAAGGAGTTGCTCCCGCCGCTGCAACGATAGGCGCGCCATACACTCCCGGAGCTGTACCTATATATACTTTATATCCCGTTACAGTCGTGTCCATAACATTATTAGCGTCTAAAGACGCATCCCAAGCTAAGTTGATTGAGGCCGGATCTCCCACTATCTCTAATAAAGAGGAATCTGCTGACGCTACTTCTTTCGCGGAGAAAGGTTGTGCACAGTTCTGATAAGCAAACAGCATTAATGTTACCACAAACATAGCGGATATTTTTAATAACCACGAACGCTTCTTAAACGACCCCATAGATCCCCCTTGTTCCCCAGAGACAACTTTAGGTTATCATAATAAACAGATTCGTCTACTTTTAAGGTTTATAGGCTTTTTGTTTGTCTCTTATTGAGATTTTTCTATTTAAAAACTATTTAACGGCTTTACTCACTTCACCAGAAAAATCACTCTCTGTTCTAGATGAATCATAGGTTGTAACCGCAAAGTAGTAAGTTTTGCCGACTTCTAAATCTTTAATAGTGTGCTTAGGTTGATTTGGTGTGGCTGTGAGGCCCACATCAATTCCATATCCCTTGGCTTGAAGATACTTATTGCTCTCAGTGCCATAGTAGATTTTGTAGCCGGCGTGCGGGCCGGTATTCATATCCCATTCAAGTGTAATTTCAGATTTTGCTTTGAAGCTGGATAAAATTTGTTCTTGAAATATAAAAAAACTCGCTAATATGATGAGTACAACTACAACTGAAACATAAACTTTTGTTTTCATAGATAACTCCTACCTAATTTTTCTGCCGTAATAAAATAGCTGGCTGTATTTTAAGTGTGGCCTTGGCCGGCAAGTAAGAGCCAAAAAAAGCTAAAATTACCGAAATAGCCAATACTACCACCACAAAACTGTACTCAACTGAGGCCGGAATAGTTGAATCATAATAGATATTCGGTAAAATATTAACCGGATTATTCTGGATATACAGACTGATACCGATGCCCAATACTGATCCGAGCGCTATCGCTCCACCTGAAATCCAAAGCCCGATTTTAGTGAACAGTTGCAATGTTTTTTTCTGAGAAAGTCCTAATGTTTTAATAATCGCAATATCACGTTGTTTTTGCGACATCAAAAGCGCCAGCACCGTCAGCACCGAGGACGAAGCAATAAGTCCGGCAAGACCTAAAAAAACTCCGATCATTAGTTTTTCAAGTTTTAAGGCAAAAAATAAATCTGAATTTTTTTCTTGCCAGGTTTCAGAAACAATTGATTTTGTGGCTAACAAATTTTTAACCTCATCGGCTTTTTCAACTTGATTAAACCAGATATGAAAGCCCGTTTTGCGACTTAGGGTTTTTCCTAAAATTTTTAACGAGTTTTCGTTATTGAATAACAGTAATTTTGAATCCAAATCATATAAGTCAGTGCTTAATATTCTTTTAACTGTGACCTTTTGAAAGACCGGCGTTTCTAAAGAGCTTAGAAGTAATGTTTCAGGCGGAATCAGCGTCAACTCATCGCCTTCTAATAGCCCAAGCGATCTAGCTAAATCAAGCCCAATGGCCACTTCGTTTTCTTGCAGTTTGAAGTCCATTAAATCGAATTCATTAAAATAACTATCATGACTACCGGCATTTTTTAACTGTCTTAACCTCTGCATCCAAAGGCCCAGGCCTTCAGACGTATAGCCGACAGCCTCGGCGCCGCGAAACTGCCCGTCAACAGTCCGTAAAATTAAGTCTAACGTCTGATACTTTACCGCTTCAGCATCTGTAAGATGCGCTAGTACTTCTGAATCCTGCTGAGCCATGTTCTTCGTGGTTAAATGTGGTTCTAATTTCAAAATACGGGATTTAATATTTTTATTCATTCCATTCATCACAAACAGAACAATAAAAAACGCTGTTAAGCTTAGTGCTATTGCCGCAAATGATAAAAAAGTGATTCGCCTGACGAGGGCGCCAGATCTGTTAGATAAAACAAGCCTCTTTAAAAAAAAGTAGCTGAGACTATTAAAGTTCATTATTTGTCATTTTATAATATTTCATATTAATAAAATTATAACTGATAAAAACTTTGTGTATACTTAGAAGTGAACAATCTTTTTTAAACCTTGATTTTCTTCTAAATAAATAAGGCCGTCTTCAACGTACATAATATTAGCTTCTAAGTGACGCGCCGCTGCCGGATGATTATTTGTCAAATAAATATGTCTTAAGTGGCCCTGTCTTTGCCAAATCTGAATCCAATCCAAATAATTTAAAAATATCTCTTGCGATAAACCAACTGCTGGGTCTTCAAGTATTAACATCTGTGGAGTACTTAATGTCGGAATTATTAAAAGTACTAATTTTTGTGTTTCATATGACAAACTCTTGAAAGCCTTGTTAGTAAGTTTATTCAATTCAAAATGTTCAACGGCTTCTGCGATTATTTTAGCTGTAGCACCGGTACCGCTGAGTAAATCTTGCACCAGCACATTGGGGTCCGGACGACTTGATTCAAAATAGCTGGCCACCAACTCATAAACTGAAACCTGCGACTCTTCTCCACCGTAAGCCCCTTGATCCGTCCATTTTATTTTACCGGATTGAGGCTCTTTGCGTCCGGCCAAAATTTCAAGTACATGAACTGAGTGTGCTGGATTTGAAGACTGAATAATAATAGTTTGGTCCATCGGAAGCTCTAAATCCACATGCACTAAAACTGGATCAAGACCCTCATTTTGATAGCTGACATTTTCAAAAAATATATGATCCAAATTATTAGGTTTATGCTGTGCCATAGAGTATTTTTATCGGAAAAACACACCTATAACTTGAGCCGTACTTTAGTTTTATTCTGGTTGCGTAGTCTTAATGAGTGCAAACTGGACAAATGGCGTGACTGAATAAAACAAAGACTTAATGGTTTCAAACTGTATCGCCAATTCAGAGTCTTCTTTTGTTTGATTTACAATAGGATAAGAGTGAATCTTGATACTCACTGGAAAATGAGCTTTAAAAGTTTTAAGCGCGCGATACATATGTAACTGAGAAGTCATCAACAAAATATTTTGACAGGCTAAACTTTGAACCAACAAAAGACTCTGCTGCGCATTTTGATAAGTGCTTCCCGATACTTTTTCAAGAATAATATTTTCAGGATGTATGTCAGGAAAATCCTGAAGCTGCGGAAGTATCTCATGCAACTTTGTGTCTTTATACACGCCAGATACTATAAGCTTATCAATCTTTTTTAAAGCCATCACTTCAAATGCTTCGCGAATTCTGCCTGCCGAACCTGTTAGCACTACGCCGCAGTCAGATTTGGTTAAATCGTTAATATTAACCTCAGGCGAGGCGTGTAAAACTAAATTTCTTTCTCTTAAAAAGAAAGCAACAAGCCCCAGCAAGAAAACAATCGCCAGCATTCTATATTTGAATGAAAAAAAATCAAACTGCAGCAAAGTTAGCTATCACTTCTATTTCGACGTTAACACCCTTTGGTAAACCAGCCACCGCCACTGTGGATCTAGCCGGAGGTTCGCGTTCAAAACGTTTGGCATAGACTTCATTGACACTTGCAAAGTCAGACATGCTGGTTAAAAAAATTGTCGTTTTAATAATATGTGAAAAATTAAGTGATGAGTTTTTTAATATCGCTTCAATATTATTTAAAACCATTTCCGTTTGTTTTTGAATATCACCCGTAAAAACCTCTTGTGTTTTGGGGTCAATCGAAATCTGTCCCGAACAAAACAAAAAATCTCCCATACGGACAGCCTGCGAATAGGGACCAACAGCCTTGGGAGCAAAATCAGTATGTATAATTTTTTTCATAGCCTCTCCTTAATTAATTAATTAATATATATTAAATCAGCTGGTCATAATGATGACAAGCTCGCTAAAAACACCTAATATGTAATATACGCGTTCAGGAGGACCATGAAATCAACAGCTCTTACTTTTTTGATAGTATTTATAGCATTTGCAACAAAAGCTGCAA
>JBBTEQ010000032.1:0-8885 GCA_038042235.1 Bdellovibrionota bacterium
AAGATATTGAACAAAAAATTTCTTTATTTTCTGGGGCCGCACATCTGATTTATTTGTCATCGGTTAAGATACCAGCTTTAGAAAACTGCAGTACATTAAAAACCACTACATTGGTTCCAGTTAAGTCCTACATTGAAAAAGCCGGAACTTTTGTTAACTACAATGGGCTAGCACAAAAATTTAAAAAAGTTACAACAGTGGTGAGTGAAGCTTTAACCGGAACTGAAATCGCACAGATATTTGCCGGTGAAAACTTAAAAATTGAGACGGGCAATCACACTGCTAACGAAGTGCTGACCGCTGTTTCGAATACAAGAAAAGATCAAGTTACTATGGATCGTCTTAAGAAAAATGAATTTGTTTTTAGCCGTGGTCGTCTTTAAGAAGAGGTTGATATGTCAGTCGTGACAAAAGAAAATAAAAATGTTTGGTACTTACCTGGGATACTCACTGGTCTGGGAATTACCTTAAAACATTTAATTAAAAATTTGACGAATAAAAAACAAATGATCACCTTAAATTATCCTGAAGAAAAATACGAATACTCTTCAAGATTTAAAGGAAATCATATTTTAACAGTAAAAAAAGATGGGGCCATTCGTTGTACGGCTTGTATGTTGTGTGCGACCAATTGTCCGGCCCAGTGTATTACCATTAAAGCCAGCGAGCATCCGGACGCTCATGTTGAAAAGTATCCGATCAATTATGAAATTGATATGCTCCGCTGTGTATTTTGTGGTTTCTGTGAAGAGGCCTGTCCAGTGGATGCCATTCGCTTAGGGCCGGAGTGGCAGACTCCAGGTTTAAATGGTGCAAATTTTACTTATGATATTAATTATTTGGCCTATAGATCTCAGCTCAAAGGCGGAGTGCAATCTGTGGTGGATGATGAAGATCGTAATAAGGCGGGGATTTAGCCGCCTGACCATTTCGAGATAAAGCTTGTTTTGGTTTGACCAATCCACGATTTGTGTTAATATGGTAAATCATGAGGACTCTACAACGCTATCTGCAAAACCAGATTTTATCAGATGCCTTAAGCGCTAATCGAATAGCCTTTATCAACGGACCACGTCAGGTTGGAAAAACAACAATGGCCGAGTCGCTTTTAACCGAAATCAATCAGCACGAAAACTATTTCACTTGGGATGACGATGAGTTTCGCAAGCTGTGGCTAAAAGGACCCAAAGATTTTGTAAAAAGTTTTAAAAAAAACTCTGTTCTTGTTTTTGATGAAATTCATAAGGATCGAAAATGGAAATCAAGACTCAAGGGACTTTACGATCTATTCAAAAATGATATTCGCTTTATTGTAACCGGTAGTGCCCGGCTTGATTTTTACCGAAAGACAGGAGACAGTTTGCAGGGGCGGTATATTCCCTACAGAATGCATCCGCTAACAGTGGGCGAAAGTACTTTTGTTAAACCACCCCCTGAAGTTTACTGGGACGAGAATAAATCAGATAATTTTTCATTTGAAGAATTACTTCAGTTTGGAGGCTTTCCTGAGCCATTTTTTATGCAAAACTCTGACAAAGTTCGCAGATGGCAACGTCTTTACAGAGAGCGAATGATAAAACAGGACCTTCGTGATCTGCAAGAGGTTCGTGATGTAACATTAATTGAATCTTTGGCGCTCATGTTGCCAGAGCGAGTTGGCTCGCAGCTCTCCTATCAATCTTTACAAGAAGATTTGTCGACTTCGTTTGATTCTGTCAAACGCTGGATTGATCTTTTAGAGGCACTTTATTTTTGTTATCGAATTAAACCGTATTCAAAAAATTTAAAAAATTCACTTCGCAAAGAGCCTAAACTTTTTCTTTATGATTGGTCATTAGTTACAAATTCAGGCGCAAGATTTGAAAATATGGTAGCTGGCCATCTTTTAAAGTCTTGTCATGCATGGACTGACTGCGCGATGGGCGAATTTGAGTTGTATTATATTCGCGACAAGCAAAAACGCGAAGTGGATTTCTTTATTACTAAAAATGATAAGGCTTTTGCCTTAATTGAAGTCAAGTCAGGGCAGTCTGTGCCGACGAATTCATTGCTTCACTACCAGAAAATATTAAAACCGCAATTTTGTATTCAAGTTGTAAAAGATCAAAAATCTGAAAGACCAACTTTGCTGGAGCATCCGGGTGTGCAGATTATGTCGGCTCGCCGATTTTTGAGTTCCCTGGTTTAGATTATAGAAGAGTTAGTAAGTACATAAATGCCAGAGAGCGTTTTAATTTATTGTTGTTGAATTTCAATCGTTGCAAAGTTAACTCCTAAACCGACATTCAATAATTTAGTAATAGGTATTTCGATAGAAGCGCCATCCTTTTTTGATGCTGAAAAATCACCGGCGCCCATACCTATGGATACTGATGATCCAAAGTTTTTAGTGTTATAGGTGCCAAAAATATCAGCCACGGTGATTGTTTTATCGGTTGGAATGCGAAGTATGGGAAATAAGTGACTTCCTAATTTTTGATAACCAATTTGAAAGGCGCCTTTAGCGTTTACAGTAATATCTACGGGAATGGCTGGAAGTTTGATCTCTTGCTGGTTGTCGTCGATCACAGTCAGAGAGAGTATACAGCTGCCGCCAAATCTAGAATAAAATATAAGATCAACGCCACCGAGATCACAAGTATCTAAATGTGCTTTAACAACTTCAGAGTTTGAATACTGGTCAATATTTGGTTTTTGTTCTAGCGCATGGGCCATATTTGTTAGAACTAATAAACTAAAAATTACTCGGTATATATGTTTCATAAAGTCTCCATTTTGATACATCTATTTAAATCAGTACAACTATCTAATGCGAGTCTCATGCCAAACAGCGTGCATCAGGCTTGTTATAAAGGACATTTGCTGTCCACATTGTTAACAAGCGTTAGCATGCTTTGCATTGCTGTTTTATTATGAGACTAACTAGGTATGGGTTCATAACTAATCCGCAACAAGGCATTTCCAGTTTACCCCAGCAGATACCGAACCGGTTGAAGCCGTATTTGTTACGTTAATTCGAACTACATCAGCTGGCGCTGTAGGTACTTGCGCAGTCCAAGAAAGCGTACTAGTTAGTGTTGTATTTGGGCTGCAGTTTACAGCAGAGTTAACACTAACACCAACACATGCAATATCAAAAGATGCTCCAGAGGTGGTATTAACAGGGCTCAGCATGGTGCCATTTGTTCCTGAACAAAGTCTCATATTCAGAATTGGGTTTCCGCCGGTAATTGCATTACCAACTGCTAAGCCGCCAATAACTTCAAGTTTGGTAGTTGGGGAAGTCGTGCCAATACCAACATTACCACTGGGCATGATAACCATGCGTGCACTACTGCCGGTCGCAAATCCCAACTGGCCTGTACCTGTCGAATATATACCGGTAGTTGCATCCGAAGAAAAAGTGTAAGTGGGAGAAGTAGGCGATGTATAACTAGCTTTGATATAAGTTCCATAAATTGGCGCTCCGACTGCCACTGGTGCGAAACCTAAAGCGCTTGTTATATTAGCTGCGTTTAAACTTCCGGCTGAAGTAACTCGGCCCTTGGCATCAACAGTAACTTTAGTGTAATCACTACTGGCTATAACACCTGAGTTGGCTAATGTCGCGACTACAACTCCGGGGCCTGCTGCAGTAAGATCCCCAGATAACGCTGTTATATAATTGCCTGAGGGCTGTTTGTTATTAAATAGCGTAAAATCGGCTGAGGCTAAGTATCCGTCAATAGAGGCTGTTGATTTAACTAAAGATATTTGTGGAATTGTTCCGCCTGAACTAAATAGTGGTGCTAAAGCTGTTACAGCTGTAACGCCATTGTTGCCAGGTAATACATACTGCGATGATGTTCCCGCAATTAAGTTATTAAAGTTGGTTAAATCTGCTGAGCTTAAAGTCGGCGCTGTGCCAGCAGCAACTTTCATTAACCTTGATTCATCAAATCCACCTACAGTGTCAGCATGAGCTGCATGCGGCGACTTACCAAGTGTAATTAGCCCAAGATTTTCATAGGTCGATCCAGCGTTGGTACTGACTTCAACTAACATACGGCGCCCATCACCCGCGACCTGATTATAGGTACAGGCTGAAGCTCCTAATATACCGATTGGACTATTTAAAAAGACTCCATCAAAATTGTTAAATGGTGCTGCAGTTGGAGTAAAAACATTGCCTCCACTACCAACTTGAACGATAAAAAATCCTTTGTTATCCGTTGTAACGGAATGAGTTTCCTGAAAAATTACACAGGATGAACTTGGAGGTGGTAAAATAGCAACTCGAATAACAGCCGCTTGGTTTGCAATCGGTGCATCCGCTAAATTGGTAAGATGACCTTCATAAGTAAATTTGGCAAAAGCCATATTGGAAATTAGAAAAATAAATAGAATGGCTGTAAGTTTTAGACCACGGCTTAAATTGTTCTTCATGGAGTGACTCCTGCTTTCCAGCGAGTTATTTTTAAGGTTGTACCCATAAGTTCTTTTGCTTCCTCTTTATAAGAAACGCGTGATCGTAATTTAAAACTTAGACTTGTAGTAAGGCTAGCACCCAGAAGAAAATTTCCAGGCGCTATGGCGCCGGCAGTGGCCGTGCATAATGATGGGAATGAATTCTGTGCGGCCATATGATTTGACTGATCGGGCATGGCTAGGTTGATCGTTACTTCTTCATCCTGTTTTATTAATGTAACGCCAGTGGTTTTACCTAACAAGTAAACTTTATCAAGTGGATGGTTCCAGCTGGTTACATTAACTACTGGGCAGGCATCAGCGTTATTGGCTTTTAGCAGGCCAAAAATTTCAAAGCTGTAGTTTTCGCCCTTCGGAACCTCAGGTATAATAATCTGACTTCCGGGAATTACTGATCCAACGGTGATGCCGCGCTCAACATTGCAGGAGCCAAATTGAGAAGGGATACTTGGTCCTTTTATATTAACCACAAAACATAAAGAATTATAGTCCACTGCCGCTAGCGCAGAGACAGATGATGAGTAAAGCTTTGAGGACTGCTGCGATAATTTTGAGAATTCGGTTTTGTCGGGAATTTCAATTACGATGCGAGATGAGCTGCTGGATGTGCTGGCCCGATCGCACCCAGTTATAGTGAGTGCAAAACTAATTAGTATTAATAGTAAGTGGTTGAAATTCTTCATCTCTAACTAACTGATCGGACGAAAGTACTGAGGAGTTTAGCTAATTATAAACTTAATTAATTTTTTTTTGTTTTTTTGAGAGAAATCAACAGCTTGAATTATTTAAATGTTGCAATTTTAAGATTCTTATTGAGAGCTATTTGACGGAGCGGCTTTTTGTCCGCCTGGTGCAGAAGATTCGATTTCTAAGTCTGCATTAACTTTGGTATTCATAGTAGAGTTAAATACCGAGTTCAAATCTGTACCTTTAACAGCCTTATGGTTCGGGCACTGTTTGGCAACATTACAAAAGGAATCAGAATTTAATAAACCAGCCATTCGATCTCTTAAATAAAGACCGATAGCGGCATTATCAAGAGCTGTCGCCATTTTAGTCAGTGTCATTTCGGCATCTTTTGCTTGTAGTTTGGCATCAAAGATCGACAACTTCATGGTGTCAAAATTAGTGCCCACAAGAAAATTACCTTCTTCAACAATATTGTTGATTTTTTCTCTTTCTGTTGCGGTAGCCGTGGCCGAATCTTTTTGTGCATTAAAGTTGGTTTGAGCTATCTCTAATTCTCTTTGGGTTTTAGAAATTTGAGCATCAAGCCGGTCTTCGTCTTTTTTTTTGTCAGCAACTTCTTTCTCGCATCTTGCAAGGTCAACCGCGGTAGGAGATCTTAGAGTTTTATTCATCATCCGATCCCAAAGCCCTCTTTCATCCGGAAAACAAGTTGGTTCTTTAACTTTAAGGGCTTGAAGCTCACTGTTAAACGTATTCACACTACGTGCATTTTTTTTGGTTTCAAGGCACAGCTCATAATTTATTATTTTGCTCTTAGGCGAAACAAATTGGCTTCTCTGAATCGGCTCGTTCTTACAGTTACTAATATCAGCAGCCGTCTGCGCATGGGCCATTACACTTGATAAAATAAAAGTCATTAATAACACAAAACCTCCATGTTTTGATAAAGTTTTACCCTCTTAGTGTATCTCAAACTGGGGGTTGATTTTAAGTCAAAAAAAAATTCTTTAGACAAAGGTCTGGGGGTTTACTATGATAGGCTCTTTAATGGAGTCATAGTGAACGAAAAACAGGACCGCTTTATAATTCTGAAAAAAATTAAGTATGGCGAATCCGATCTGATTATTCAGGCCCTTGGCTCCGATGGTTCCCGCACTTCTTTTATGGCTAAAAGTGCCTTAAAAAGTAAGAAGCGGTTCGGTGGCGGTATATTAGAGCCTCTTCACTTTGTCAATTTCACATATAAAGAAAATTCCAGTTCAACTCAATTAAAAAGCTTAAAAGAGGCCAGCCTCATTGATGACTTTAAAGATATTCGCACCAGCTACGACAAACTTGAATTGGCGTTATTTGTGCTGAATTGTGTTTCGCATGTGAGCCTAGAGGGCGACCAACATTCAGAGTTTCTTTTTAATTTAACTGGTCATACATTAAGAGCGGTGGCTAAAACTGAAAGTCTGGATATTTTACGTTTGCACTTTTGTTTAAAATTTTTATATCAGCAAGGGGTTATTTCGATAGAACCCTGGATGGCAGTGTTTTTGAAAAATAATATAATGGACTCGGCGCTATTAACAGAAGATAGCAAGGTGCAGGATTCTACTAGGCACTATTTGGATTCGATAGAATTGCTTGTAACGGAATATATTAAAACCGCGGATGTGGGGTTCGCATGAACTTAATCGAACTTGCTCTTAAACGATCAGTTCTAGGTTGGGTTTTAATGTCGGCACTGATTATTTTTGGCGCTATCAGTTTAAACAAATTACCCATCAGTCAAATGCCTGACGTTAATTTTCCTGTTTTAAGTATTACGGTCAATTACCCAGGCGCGGCCCCTGAGGTTATCGAAAGTGTAATATTAGACAAGCTCGAGCAAAGTTTATCGGCGGTTGAAGGTGTAAAAGAAATGCGTTCAACAGCCCAGCAAGGTAGTGCCAGTGTTACATTGGAGTTTGATATTAATCGAAATGTTGATGTGGCTTTACAAGAGGTGCAAACAGCTTTAAGTCAAATTCGTCTGCCAACGGGTGTTGATCCGGCTGTTATCAAAAAAACCAATCCTGAAGAAGAGCCGATTTTAATTATCAGTGTTTACGGAGATAAAAGCATTGAAGAGATGCTTCACTGGACGCAAAATTATTTTTTAGATCAGATTCAGTTTTTGCCAGGAGTCGGAGAAGTCAGTACGGGTGGTTTTCCCGATCGTAATCTCAGAATCTGGCTGGATCTTAATAAATTAAAAAAGTTGGAACTCACGGTGAATGATGTTATTGATTCCGTTCGTAGCCAGCACTTAGAAAGTGCGGCGGGGCAGTTTACTGATGGAAAACAAGAAGTCAGGGTACGCTATCTTGGCGAAGCCCGCTCGGTGCAAGAAATCGCCAATTTTCCCATTCAAAGACGAGGCGGACAACTTATACAAGACAGGGTTTTTCATATCAGCGATGTGGCCGATGTTGTCGATGGGCTGGCGGATATTCGGCGCGTGGCCCGGGTTGATAATAAAACGGCAGTGATGTTTCGTATTAAAAAACAGCGAGGCACCAACGAGGTGGTCGTTGCTGATACAATAATAAAAAAGCTTGATGAAATAAAATTTCCTGAAGGAATGAAGTACCGGGTAAACATTAACTTTACTAAGCCTACAAAAAGTACCGTTGATTTGACGATTGAAAAACTATGGTTGGCATCAATTATTACCATCCTCGTGTGTTTTTTATTTTTAGGCAGTATTCAATCTTCGATTAATGTATTGTTTTCAATACCGACGTCAATTTTCGGTACGTTTATTATTCTTTACTTTTCGAACTTTACACTGAATATATTTACGCTTCTGGCGCTAACATTATCGATATCGATTGTTGTAGATGATGCAATTATGATTTTAGAAAATATCGTTCGCCATCATCGTATGGGTAAACTCCCCTATCAGGCAGCTTTGGATGGTGCAAAGGAAGTGCTTCCTGCGGCCACCGCGGCCACTCTTGCGGTTTTAGCTGTGTTCTTGCCAGTTATTTTTATGGATGGCGTTGTCGGTAAATTTTTGTTTCAGTTTGGTGTTACCATGTCAGCGGCGGTTATTTTGTCCTTGATCGAAGCGCTTACTATTACGCCTATGCGTGCGGCGGCTTTATTAAAAAGTGGACAGCAGTTATCTCAATTTGAAATCAAACTGGATAATTTGTTTGAAACTCTAGCTATAAAATATAGAAATATTCTTTATTGGTGTATAGAACATAAATTTAAAGTGCTGACAGCCTCGATTGCACTTTTTATTATTTCGATGTTTTCGCTGGGTAAGATCAAGCAAGAGTTTGTTCCATCTCAGGATCAGAATATATTTATTTTAACGGCGCAGCTCAAACCGGGCACATCATTAGAGGAAACAATTAAGTCGTCAGAGCCTTTGCAAAAGATCTTAAATGAAATTAAAGAAATTTCGGGTTACATGATTTCTATGGGAGCGGGCGGAGTTTTTGCGCCAATTACCTTAGTTGATCGCAGTGAAAGAAAGTTAACTCATACTGAGGTGATGGGCTTAGTACGCGAAAAGTCCAAGTCAATTAAGGGGCTGCGTGTTTCAATGCGTGATATATCGGCGCGCAATTTAACCACCGGAAAGTTAAACCCGATAGCCTTTAATTTAAGAGGTTAGGATTTACAGGTTTTAAATGATAAAGCACAAGAGATGATAAAAATGCTGCAAGAGCAGAAGCAAGGTTTGG
>JBBTEQ010000033.1:0-8246 GCA_038042235.1 Bdellovibrionota bacterium
ACTGGGTTAGTTCGGAATTGATGCGAGAGCTTAATAACCATAAAGTATCTATACACAACTCCCCAATTAAACCGGCGGGCCTTGCAGAATTAATTAAATTAATTGATTCAGGTAAAATTTCCGGAAAAATAGCAAAGACAGTTTTTGGCGATATGTGGGTTACTGAAAAATCAGCCGACCAGATTATAAATGAAAAGGGATTGGTTCAAGTCACCGATACAGTTTTAATCGAGAAAATAATTGATGAGATTCTAACGACAAACGCATCACAGGTGGCCGAATATCGGTCTGGAAAAATAAAAGTTTTTGGTTTCTTTGTAGGTGCCGCCATGAAAGCCACAAAAGGTCAGGCGAGCCCCGAGCTGGTGAATCAGATTTTAAAAAACAAATTGGATAGTTTTTCTGGATAAGCCTTCGATGAAAGTTGCAGCACTGGATTTGGGCTCGAATACTTTTTTGTGCTTAATAGCCGAAGTATCAAAAAACAAGATCATTAAAACCCACTCGGATACAGTCGAAATTGTTCGTCTGGGGCAAGGGCTCGAGGTCACAAAAAAATTTCATCCTGAAGCTCTTAAAAGAGCCGAACTCTGTTTAGAAAAATTCAGCAAAATTATTGCCGAACATAAACCTGAAAAAATACTGGCCATGGCCACCTCGGCGGCTCGGGATGCCCTGAATAAAGAGGAACTATTTGCTATAGCAAGAAAATTTAATATTCCAATTGAAATTATCGCGGGCGAAAAAGAGGCTGCGATTACCTATCAAGGGGCGGTTTCAGGTTTTACAATACAGAACAAAAACCTGATGGTTGTTGATATTGGCGGCGGCTCTACTGAGTTTATTTTTGGGCAAGATCAAACACTGATTCAGGGTGAAAGTGCCAACATTGGTTGTGTTAGATTGACTGAAAAATTTATTACCAGCCAACCAACTGCTGCTGCTGAAATATTAAAAATTACAGAGTATATCGACGAATCTATTAAAAAAACAAAGCGAACACTCCCCGACTCTTTTTCACCTGAGCAGATTATTGCAGTTGCGGGGACGCCGACATCATTAGCGGCGGCAGAATTGGGAAGCTTTGATGTGTCCAAAATTGACGGATATATATTGAATCAGCAAAGTCTTGAGCGGTGGCTTGATAAGTTACAAAAGGCCACTATTGAAGAAAAAATAAATATGGGCATACCCGCAGGCAGAGCTGATGTTATTTTGATAGGAGTGATTATTTTGCTGCGGACTATGGATATTTTTGGTTTAAAGCAGATCGTCGTTTCAACAAGAGGGGTTCGATATGGTATTGCGCTTGAATTGGCTCAGTAGTTTTTGTCTGGCCAGCAGTTTTTTATTAAGTGTTGCCTCACTCGGACTAGCAAAAGACGCCGTTAGTTTAAAGTTTAAAAAACAAAAAATCGAACTGATGCAAAAGAAAAACAAAAAAATCATCACAGTTGAAATAGCCGAGGCCCCTGAGCAGCACGCGCAAGGACTGATGTTTCGTAAAAAATTAAAAAACAATGAAGGAATGCTATTTATTTTTAATGAAGAACTCGTGCGAGAGTTTTGGATGAAAAATACTTTGATTAATTTAGATATAGGCTATTTTGATAAAAATAAAAAATTAATTGATATTCAACAAATGAAGGCTGTAACTTCAATTATGCAAACGGATCTGCCCACATATCCCAGTAAACAACCTGCGATGTATGCATTAGAGATGCAGCAAGCCTGGTTTAAAAAGAATAAATTTACCGAAGGCACAGAGTTTAAAATTATTAGTGGACCTTAGTCGGGCCATGTCGGATTTAACTTAAGTCCAGTCATTACGAATCATATTTACTAAGAGTAACGGACCATGTTGTAATTTAATGTAATAGAAGAGAGCTGGATGCTCTAAATAACACTATCAAGGATGAGAAACATGACAACAAAGATTCTACGTCGCTCCTTATTTATGTTAGCGCTCGCTGGGTTAATTTTCGCAAACAACGGGTGCACATCAAAAAGTGCTGATGATCAGCAGGTTGTTGAAAATGCGGATTCCGAAAAAATTGAGGCGGAAAGTGTAGAAATAAGCGGAGATGCTGAGGCTACGGATCTGGCTTTGGAGGCCGACTTAGGGGAGACCACTAGTACAGTGGTAACAGAGGTTCCACCAGAAGCCGCATCAGAACCCTTAACAGATGCTCCCGCTGTTGCTACCCTTGATGATTCAAGCTTAAGTCTTGATGATACCGCTGCCGAAAAAACGGATGCCGCGGCAGCAGCACCAGAACCTTTACTTGATGAACCTGCTCCTGCGATTATCGCTGAGACGGAGATCGCGCCAGCACCAACTGAAGTCTTACCATCACCCGTTGATGGAATGGCAATAAAAGATGAGCCTATAAGTGAATTTCCTAGCGAAACAGTTCAGCCGACGCCAATTGATGCAGGGACTGATTTAGGAACGACGGCTGCTGTTGATCCAGGAGTTGCAGCAGAAGTTGCAGCAAAGCCAAGTGGCGG
Organism: Bdellovibrionota bacterium; assembly: GCA_038042235.1. Taxonomy (GTDB): domain Bacteria; phylum Bdellovibrionota; class Bdellovibrionia; order Bdellovibrionales; family Bdellovibrionaceae; genus Pseudobdellovibrio. Next base: position 2,512 of record JBBTEQ010000033.1, read on the forward strand.
CAGTCTAAAAAAGGTCGCTGCGACGACACCATATCAGGGAAAAGATGGGGGCTGGATAAATACGGTTTATGTGGCTAGACCAAAAGAAAGCTTAAGCGAGATCAGTTTAAAAATTTATGGCACCGATAAATCAAAAGAGTTAAAAAAAATTGCAGAAAACAATTATTTAAAATCAAGATCAGCTAAAGCGGGGGACAAAATATATTATGTTTCTCCGAACAGACCGGATGATGCCACAAAAACCATGCTTTATCAGGAAGATATGGGAATGATTCCCGAAACCTATGTTGCAAAAAAAGGTGAAAATTTAAAAAAAGTTGCTAAGGAACTATTGGGATATGATGGCGCGTGGAAAGAAATTTGGACATCAAATAGTGTTGAGTCTAAGGCCGCGCTGAATGATGGGGAAACGCTTCGTTATTGGAAAGCTGATAATTCCGCTGTGGCAGCAGCTTCAACTACGGAGGCGCCTCCAACTCAAAATAGCGGCTCTGCCAATTTAGTTGATTCTTCACAGTTGCCGGCGCCAGCGAGTATGGAGCAACCGCCACTACCGCCAACAGGCACGGATACTCCGCCGCAAACTTTTGATTCTGCAATGGCTGATTCCGGAGGGATGGAATTGCCACCACCACCGGCTGAGCTTGCACCTCCGCCCCCTCCGCCGCCACCACCACCAGATGAAATGGCGGCAGCAGAGCCTAAGAAAAAAATTGATTTAGATGAAGCGGCAGCAGAAGAGACCGAGGGAGGCCTTGATAGCGACACGATGACGTCTATGGGCGCACTTGGAGTTCTTGTTGCGCTCTTGGCCATTGTTATTATCCGAAAGAGAAAACAAAAAGCTAATGCGATGCAAATGGTCGATGACCAGATGAATGTTTAGCCGACTAGCTTACTAAGAAACCTTTTTTAAAATGCCATCGAAAATTCCTCGATGGCCAATTCTTTTAGATTCTACGTAATAAATTAAATCATCAATAATTTGAACATCACGGTTGTTAAGGGGCAAAAACTTTACACCAACACCTAAAGAGTTTTTCCAGATAATTTGCGCAGAAATTTTTCTTTCACGTGTGCCGACAACAAAGGTTAAATTGATTTTTTCCTCAACTTCAAGCTCAATGTTTTGTGCTTCCAAAAAGGCTCCACTTAAGCTGATGTTTTTTAACATTCCAGAAAGCGTGACACGAGCATAATTTTTTTTGAAAGACACTTCTAAGCAGAGTGGCGTTCGTGGCGAAGGGGAGCTTTCTGAATGCATGAGTAACCTCCTAAAGATTTTCCGGGCTCATCTTACTTATCGGCTAAAGCCTTGAAAAATTTAAAGAATTCTCAAAATGAGTCACATTATTATGATAAACTACAGAATAAATTGACTTTAAGCCGCATTAAAGGGATATTTAAGGCTACCTCAGATAAAAGAACCAAGTTAAAACAAACAGTAAATTAGATAGATAATCAAACAAAAATTAGCTAATTATTTTAAGAAAACCAAAACAAACCACCAAACTAAAATACAAACAATCAAGGATATCAAGCCTTAAACCCCATCAAAAAAATAAGCTATCTTAAAAAGGAGCCCCACTTGGCTAAAAAAGAAGTTGTTGTTGAAGCTAAAAGCAGACGAAAAAAATCAACAGATACAGAGTCTAGAGAAAACAATGATAACAGTAGTCCAGGAACAGAAATCAGAGCATCGGGCTCAGCAGACAGTTCTTCATCTCAAGGGCAAACAAAACAGGAACACAGCTCACAGCCTAACGGCGACGCTGGTTCAACCCAAGGCTCAGCAGCAAACTCAACGAGCAGTTCAACAAGCAGCTCAACAGCTAACGTAGCGGCCTCTTCGCCAAATCAAAATGTTTCTCAGAATGTACCTCAAAATGTCTCGCAAAGTTCGGATCAACCACCTCGTCGTGAGTTCAGAAAGTTCGGCGGGGGCGGCGGAGGTGGACATCATACGGGCCACCGAAAGCATTCGGGCGGGGGCGGCGGGCAAAACCGACACAATAATAATAACGGTGGCGGTGGAAGACGTGATTTTCGTGAAAGATTTGATCGTGGCAGCGGGGGCGGCGGACCTAGCGTAAGAGATCGCGACGAAAACGAACAACCTCCGCAAAACATTTCATCGACTAACGATGCTGAAATTGATTTGGCAGATATCAACTTAAATGAAGAAGAAAAAAGCTGGCTTAACTCAAAAGATCTAAAATCAAAAAATATTCAGGTGTTAACCGATCTTGCTACTAAATTAAAAATTGAAAATGCAGCGGGCATGCGTCGCCAGGACATGGTGTTTGAAATTTTAAAACGCGCGGCGAAGCTTGGCGATATTTTCGGAGCAGGCGTGCTGGAAATACTTCCGGACGGTTACGGCTTTTTAAGATCTCCGGATTACAATTATTTACCAGGCCCGGATGATATTTATGTTTCACCTTCGCAAATGCGAAAGTTCGGTTTGCGAACTGGTGATTTTGTAACGGGAACAGTTCGTCCGCCAAAAGAGGGCGAGAGATACTTTGCATTAATTAAGGTGGACTCTTTAAATTACGAGTTACCAGAGGCCAGCAAAGATAAAATTTTATTTGATAACTTAACACCACTTTACCCTAACAAAATGCTTCGCCTTGAGCATGTGCCGAACGAAATGACAACACGAATTGTAGATTTGATGTCACCACTTGGAAAAGGCCAAAGAGCCCTGATTGTGGCACCACCAAGAACTGGTAAAACGGTTTTAATGCAGAATATTGCTAACGCTATTACAGCAAACCATCCCGAAGTTAAATTGATTGTTTTATTGATTGATGAGCGTCCCGAAGAAGTAACCGACATGCAAAGAACGGTTAAGGGTGAAGTTGTCAGTTCTACATTTGACGAACCACCAACACGTCACGTTCAAGTTGCCGAAATGGTTCTTGAAAAGGCCAAGCGATTAGTTGAACACAAGCATGATGTAGTTATTTTGTTGGACTCTATTACACGTTTAGCTCGGGCCTATAATACAGTAGTGCCGCCTTCTGGAAAAATTTTATCAGGCGGTGTGGATTCAAATGCTTTGCATAAGCCAAAAAGATTTTTTGGTGCCGCACGAAATATCGAAGAGGGCGGGTCATTAACCATCATTGCAACAGCTCTGATTGATACAGGATCTCGAATGGATGAGGTCATCTTTGAAGAATTCAAAGGAACCGGTAACTCAGAGATTCATCTTGATCGAAAATTGATGGAAAAGCGTATTTTCCCATGTTTGGACATTAATAAATCAGGAACACGTAAAGAAGATTTGTTAATTGATAAGGTCGATTTGAACAGACTTTGGATTTTACGAAAAGTATTGGCACCGATGAATGTTGTGGATGCGATGGAGTTTCTAATGGACAAGGTTGAAAAATCTAAAACCAACAGCGATTTCCTTAAAAGCATGAATGGTTAATTTTGAGCACACAGCCTACAGGTGAAGACGAACCTAAAAATATAAAAAAATCAAAACTGGCGGTAGCAGCTGCCAGTCTGGGTGTCGTACTTGCTTTAGTAATTTGTTACTTTATGCTATTAAAAATAAAATCACGATTACCAATAAATGACGCCCTACAAGAGCAATTTGTCGGCACGGCACAGATTTCTGAGCAGCTACAGTCGGAATGTCAGAAATCAGCAGAAAAAATAATTTCACTATCAGACTCATCATCGGATTCATTTGCAGCGACTGAAAACACAGAAGCGATGTTTGCGGAGTATCGACAAAATGCAGAAAATTGTCGCGAGGTCTATTTTTCTGTCGAAGGTCGCACGAAAGAAAAGACAGAGAATAAAATACAGTTTCGCAACGAAGGGGCCTATGCGGATTTAATTGTGGATATTGCCCTGTTAGTTGCAAAAACTAATAAACCACAAGCAGTAGAAATGCTAAACTTTGCTAAAAAACTTGCGACTTGGGAATTTTATATGGGCCCGGTTGTCTGCAATTCTAATACGACACTAGAGGCCTATTTAGAGTCCTTGAATTTACCAGCTGAAACGACCTGCTACAAGCCATCAACAGATAAAGAAAAACTATTTTCTGAAATTAAAAATAAAAATTTTTCAGTGCTTTCGACAGGTCTAAACAACAGCCATGTTGTTTCTTTAGGACTTATTAATTCCGACGTCGGGTGTCCGGAAAAAATTTCATCGATCACCAGTCTTGTTCAAAAAGCAAGTGCTGGAGATTTAAAGTTTGAAGAAGAAAAATGGGAAAACCCAAGCATGAACGGTATTAGTTTTGTATTTAAAACTGACACAGAAAATAAATTGGTATTGGAATTTGCTGCTGTTGAGGATTGCCTACAGCTTCAATCAGTTTTAGTTCCTGAACAACAAGTGAATGAATAAAAATCTATTTAAAAAGCTTTCACAAAAATACAATACACCATTGAAAGTTCAAAAACTTATTAGGTCGTTTCAATATAATCGGGAACTAGGTGGCGAAACATTGAACTCGGCTTATAAATCCTTCAACAGGAAGAGTGCTCATTGTTTAGAGGGCGCAGTCCTCGCCGCGGCTATTTTAGAGCATCAAGGTTATCAACCATTGGTGATGAGTCTTGAAAGTATAGACAACCTTGATCATGTTATTTACGTTTATAAAAAAAATAAAAAGTGGGGATCCATCGGCTGTTCACGCGACGCGGGTCTGTTTGGGCGAAGGCCCGTTTACCGATGCTTACGCGATTTGGCCATGTCCTATTACGAGCCCTATATTGATAAAACCGGCTGTATTACAGGTTATCAAGTGGCACATTTGGATGATTCAAAATCAAACTGGAGATTCAGCAGTAAAAATATTTGGAAGCTTGAACAGCACTTGATTGAAATCAAACATGTGTCATTTCGTTTCAACAAAAAACGTTATCAGGCTTTGTTCAAGAGGTACTTAAAGGGTATTTTACCCAAAAAGAAAAGCAGCTGGCTTTAAAAATAAGCTTACTTATCTGGGGAACGCTGTGATATACCCCGTGTTATGAAAACAGTAACAAGAATAAATCGCTTTCAGGAAATGTCTTTGCCAGGGTCCTTATTGCAGGCCCTTGATAAAATGAAAATCACCACACCCACAGATGTTCAGGCGCAGGCCATTCCAGGCGGCCTTGCTGGTTCGGATATAATTGCGGTGGCGCAGACTGGCAGCGGAAAAACTTTGGCCTTTGCCTTGCCGGTTTTAACTGCGCTAGAAAAAAACCCACAAGCCCGAGCCTTAATATTGGCTCCCAGTCGTGAAATGGCACAACAGATCTCTAAAGTTTTTGTTCAGCTCTGTCAAAAATCTGATGATGAGTCGGACGAAGCAATACCGATGACAGCTTGCTTGGTAATCGGTGGAATACCCAGCGCCAAGCAAATAAGTCAGTTAAAAAAAAATCCGCGTTTAATCATAGGAACTCCGGGGCGGCTGAATGATCACCTTACCGGAAATAAGCTCTTGTTGCAAAATATCGAATATGTCGTAATTGACGAAGCCGACAGAATGCTGGATATGGGTTTTTCACCGCAGTTAAAAAATATTCAGAATACACTTCGCGGTAAACGTCAGACCTTGATGTTTTCAGCGAGCTTCAGCCCGGCAGTAGAAGCCATTGCTAAAATTTTTATGGGCTCACAGGCAGTTGTAATCCGCTCGGCTCAGGCAGAAGAACCTGTGGCCAGTCTTCAGCAAACTATTCTATTTATTGATAAATATAAAAAAAATG
>JBBTEQ010000034.1:0-33275 GCA_038042235.1 Bdellovibrionota bacterium
TCAAAAACTCCTACCAGCTTAGTATCGACTTTTCTCCATTTTGTAATAGCGCGGTATTGCCCGTCGCGAGAAGCATAAGCATGTACACCGGCCTCAACAGCCCGCCAGTCATTACCAGTGGCTATTAAAATCGGATCAATGCCATTTAATACACCTTTATTGTTTGTCGCCGCTCGATACGGATCAAGCTCTGCAAATCTCGACGCCTCTTCAATTTTATTTGCTAGCACAGCATCGATTTTATCGAGCGTAACTGTGGCACGAGTTAACTTTGAATCAACCAAATTAGAAAGAATACACATCGTCACTTTTTCTGAAGTAAATTGTTCAATCGGGTCTTTTAAATATTCACAAACCTGATTCATAACATTTGCACCCATGGCGTCGCAGGGGTTCATGTATATATGAATGACAGCCATATCATAACCATCACCACGATCTAATTTCCTGATTTTAAGATCGCTGACTCCACCACCCCTAGCCACCAGGCCAAAGGCCACTTCTCGATTAGCCAAAGAAATTAAATAACTTTTTTGCTGTAAAATCTGCTGATTGAAGAGTTCAAAATTTTGAACCTTGGCAAATTGTATCTGCCCGATAATATCGTTTCCGATAACTTCTGTTTTAATAGAGCCATTTTCTCGCACCCATTTAGCCGTTTTACTGGCCGCTGCAATAATAGAAGTTTCCTCAACGGCCATCGGGATAATATAGTCATTTCCATTAATATTAAAATTTGTGGCAACACCCATCGGTAACTGAAAATAACCAATAGCATTTTCAACAAATTTTTCTGCCAGATTAATCTCTTGCAAACCGCCGCTCTTTAAATAGTTTAAATCTTGTTCAGACAAAACTTGAGCTTCATTTAACATATCAAGTCGCTCTTGGTAGTTTAACTTAGAGAAACCTTTAAAAATATCTGAGAGTTTTTTAAGACTTCTTTTTTGGCCTGGGTTTTTAATTATTTTCTGTGCCATACCATACCTTTTTGTGGAAAAAATCTTCGCATTTTTTAATGCCTGTGCAGAACATCGCTACTTTTAGCTGATAATCAAACTGCTGCATCATTTGTGAAGTAACCTCTTCATTTTCAACTGCCATTCTCATCAGTGGTTGAGCTATTCCAACAGCGCGCGCCCCAAGTGCTAAACATTTTGCCGAATCTACACCGTTTCTTACGCCGCCTGAAGCCCATATCTGATGAAATAAATTTTCATCCTGTAGTTCTAAAAGACAATCTACGCTTGTTTGTCCCCAATCATAAAATGCATCGGAAGCCTTAAAAATTAAACTATCCTTAGGCTGCCTCAAGGCTTCTATTTGCCCCCAGTGAGTTCCGCCATTACCTGATACGTCTACGATCTTAACACCTACCTCAAATAATTTACGACTTAATTCTTTATTTATTCCAAAGCCGACTTCCTTAATTAAAATCGGAATCTTGCTCTGATTCACTAATTTCTCAATAGCCTGTAATGCACCTGTAAAATTCACGACTGTATTACTCTGAAATAATTCTTGTAATGGATTTAAATGTATAAATAAACCCACTGCCCCGATATTTTCAGCAAGCTTGAGTATATCATTTGCAGAGTGAGATAAAACTTCTAAAATACCGATATTTGAAACTAAACTGATCTCGGGCAGTTCAGCTTTGATTTTTTTCCATTCTTCAATAGCTCCGCTGTCTGATAACTCACGTCTTTGCGAGCCTACAGCCATAAGCCAGTTATTCTGCGTAGCTGCTCGAGCCAAATTCAAATTTATTTTATAACTATTTTCGTGTCCGGCAGTCATTGATGAAACAAAATGAGGAGACGAATACTCATGCTCTAGTAATTTAACCTTTAATGAGACATCACTGAAATTAATTTCCGGCAAAGCTTGATGAATGAGTTTAATTTTTGAAAAACCAGATTTGGATAATGCTTGAGTAGAACTATCCAGGGCCAACCGGATGTGATCTTTTTTTCTATTTTCAAAATCATTAAAAGATGCATCCATAAGCTCTGTCATTTCCTCTAAAATAAAAAAGCGGGCCTCATCAGCCCGCTTTCAATTTGCTTAACTAAATCGAGACCAAAACTATTACTGAATAGCGTGCTTGCATAAAGATGAAAAAGCAGTCATGTCTGTAATGGCCAAATCAGCTAGAACTTTTCTATCAAGTTCTATTCCAGCTTTGATTAGTCCACCGATTAAACGTGAATATGTCGTTCCATTCATTCTTGCAGCTGCATTAATTCTTTGTGTCCATAAAGCACGGAAAGAACGTTTTTTCATCTTTCTATGTTTATAAGCGAACACCATACCGCGGTCATTTTTTTCAACCGCATGTGTGTAGGATCTAGATCCTGCAGAATAATAACCTTTAGTTCTTTTTAATACTTTTTTGTGGCGACGACGATTGGTCATCCCCGATTTTACACGTGCCATCGTTTACTCCTTAAAAGCCGAATTGGCGCTTCACTTGAAGCATGTTGGCATCTGAAACATATATAACCTGTCCAAGATGACGTTTAGTTTTAGAACTCATATGAGAGTTCAAGTGGCGCATTTTAGTTTGCTTGCGCTTCACTTTTCCGCTTTTAAGAACGCGCATGCGCTTCTTTGCACCCGAGTGCGTTTTCATAGTTACCTTCCTCCGATAGGGCGAGCGTTCAAAATGAACTGCTTCTTATTGGCACTTCTATCAGCCTTAATTTTGAGTCTTCTAGAAATAGGTGTTTTTCACTCAAAAATCAAGAGTTTATAGGAGCCTGGGCCTGCTTTAAATTTGAGCACTAATATAATATTCACATATCGAATTAAAAAGATACCCAGCGTGGTCTCAAATACTATATATTAGTTCTCGTCCATAAAACTAAAAACAATAAAGAGAGTAAAACCAGGGAGAATCAAATGAAAATAGTAACAACTACAATCGTATCTTTATTCGCAGTTGCCGCTTTAGCAACTAATCCAACAGCTGCTGCTACTGAAGCAGCTAAAAAAGTTGAAGCTGCAGCAACCACAGCTACAACGACTGCAGCTACTGCTACGACAGCGGCCACTACTGAAACGACAGCTAAAGCTAAAAAAACTAAAAAGAAAGTTGCTAAAAAGGTTGAAGGCGCTAAAGAAATGGCAACAACAACTGGTGCAGAAGCTACTAAAAAAGTAGAAGAAGCTACAACTGAAATGAAAAAAGAAACTAAGTAATTAGTTTTTTTATTTTATAGATTTATAGAAAGCCCTCAATCTTATAATTGCGGGCTTTTTTTAACATTTTTTTTCTTTCGCTCTTCAAGATCATTAATTACTGCAGCTCGAAAGTCTTTTTGATCCAAACTTTTTTTATACTGAGCAACATCTAGTTGCTCAAATCCGATTTCTATTCGCTTAAAAATTCTTGGCAAAATTTCACCCGGCGCCTGCACATGATGAAGCCCCCCACTATAAGCTATCAATATTTTACCCTGATCTATTTTTTCAAGAATTTCGGTTATTCCACCTTTAATACTCATGGGTTTCCCATGTTTATCAAGGCCATCTTTGCGCATCATACGACCTTCTGGGAAAATCAATATCAAAGAGTTATCTTTCTTAATACTTTCCATAAAAAGCGCCCACGAATCATCACGCTTACGTGTGATCGAAACCGCATTTGGCACTAATTTACGAAAGAAAAAACCGGCGATGGGTCGGCTTAAAGTAACGTCGGCCACCGGTACAACTAATCGATCAATGGCTCGCCATAGATTTATATTAGGAATCGCTGAAACAAATAAAAATTCGAAAAGACTCGTATGATTAAGAGCTATGACTAAACGTAGCTCTTCCCACTTGATCTGATCTTTGTCGGTATGCCAAGTTGTATGAGTACGATAAAATAATCGGCTGATGGCTTTTAAACTGAAAACAAAAACAGCACTGAAAAATTTAACCATAAAACCTTACTCCAAGTACTCAACTTCAAAGAGGTTTTTCAAAAGAAATTTTTCATTAACCCAGATCATACCGCTTTTGCAATCAAGCCCTGATTGATATAGATCACACTGTGCACCGAAGTTATCACGCATTAAATACTCACAACTGTTTTGCTCAGTATTCCAACGTCTAGCAACAAGTGTGGTTCCATGTGAATCATCGTCGCTCGTATGGATATTAAGATCGCTTCGGTAAAGATCATTAGAATAAAAGCCAATTCCAACTATATTATTATTTTCAAGTTGTTGATTAATAACCTGCACAAGTTTTATAATCTGCTGAGGCTTTTGTGCTAATTTATGTACAAATTTCATTTTGCTGTAAGGTACTCTATTTTTACAGGCCCCCTGCTGCAGATAACTTAAACGCTGCCTGATTTTTTTTTGCTCCACTGCAGCCTGAAAGTTATTTACTGTCAATTTTGGAAAAATATCATGTGCCATTTTGAAGCCAACTGGGTCATCCCAAGAGTTTTTTTCGAGCCACATAAATGAATCAAAAATTTTAGCATGAGGCTCGCTAGAAAAATCAATACGATCCTCATCGGAAGGCATGCTGGACTCTGCACAAAAGCCAGTCCTTGAGGCTTCAGCTAGAGCTGGTTTTGTGTCGCCGCCATTATTATATATATCTGACATCTTATTGTATTGAGTAGACTTAAGGTATGACATTGCAATATCAATTGCAGAAACACGAAAACCTAGCTTATAGCTCACCAAATCAGAGGCCTCATAGGCAAAACATAAACCACTGACCCCTTGATTACGAATAGCTCCTAAGCGCTCTAGAGACGTTCGTATTGGGGCGCAACTTTGCTCAGTTGAAGCCTGAGTCACATTAATCGTTAAAAAAAAGTATATAAATAGCTGAATTTTATGTTTCATTAATAGGATTTTGACCTAATTTTAATGGTTTCGACAAGAAAATATTGATTTTAGTAAAATATTACATACGATGTGTTTAATAAATGAATATAAAAAATTTATCCAGTCAGCTCTCCCAAGATTTTCAATTGAAAAATATTAGTTTTAATCTTCATTCAGGAGAAATACTCACGCTGCTGGGACGTTCTGGTTCTGGTAAAAGCTCATTACTTCGCTGCCTAGCAGGGCTTCAGAATTATCAAGCTGATATCTGCACCATACCCCGCCCCCTAGGCATGGTCTTTCAGTCTGCTAACTTATTTGCCCACCTGACTCTTGAAGAAAATATCAAGCTAGCTCTCATCAAAACTCAAAAAAAAACCAACTCTGAAGCCCAAAAAATCTGTGAGCAGGTACTGGAACAAGTACAATTAAGCCATCGTGGCAAGTCTAAACCACATCAGCTGTCCGGCGGGGAACAACAGCGAGGTGCCATTGCACGAACACTCGCACTTGTACCCAAAGTTATTTTATATGACGAGCCGACCTCGGCTTTGGACCCTGAATTAGTCGAAGAGGTGTTTGATCTGATGCTCAGTTTAAAAAAACAGGGGCTTACGCAAATTATTGTCAGCCATGAAACCCGTGTAGTAAAAAAAGTTTCTGATTTTGTCGGAGTTATGAATCAAGGTGAATTAAAATGGTTCGGTGCACTTGCTGACCTAAAACCTCAATTGCATTTAATGGAGCCTGATGAAAAAAAATATCTGCAAATATTTACTTAAAATTAGCCTATTAGTAGCTTCGTTGCTCTTTACAACACAAATTTCGGCAGAGGAGTTGCGTTGGGCCGCTGATGCAGAAAGTGGTGCTCCTTACGTTTTCTATGACGCAAAAAATCCAACACAAATTATTGGATTTGAATATGATTTAGTACAGATTCTGGCTAAAAAATTAAATCGCAATCCCCGTTTTGTACAAAATGCCTGGGATGGGCTAGTACCAGGGCTTGACCGCGAGGAATATGATATTGCAATTAACGGCATAGAAATTACCGAGGATAGAAAAAAAGTGGTTTTATTTTCAAACCCTTACTATGCCACGAATCTTCAGCTTGTTGTACGACAAGATGAATTGCGCTTTAAAAATCTTTCAGATCTTGCTGGTTTTAAAGTCGGTACTTTAACTGGTGCCTTATCAGAAAAAACTCTGCGTGCAGAGACCGGTATTGAAATATTACTTTACGAATCAGAAGCTAACGCCCACCAAGATTTATCTCTAGGCAGGTCCGATGCTGTACTTTTTGATGCCCCCATCGCAAAATATTATTCTGAAGTGGATTCACGATTTAAAATTCTACCTACAGTGATAGGTTCCATGACATACGGAATTGCAATTTCTAAAAAAAACCAAGAATTACAAAAAAAGCTTAATTCTGCACTTCAACAAATGATTGATTCCGGTGAATTAAAAGAAATCTATGAACGCTGGGCCATCTGGAATTCACCGACTGCACAATTGTTTAACGACACGTCTCCAACCCGCACACCGCCCGCTGAGTTTGAAAATTATAAAAATAATTTGAATTCCAATCGTGGGCTAGCAGAAAAATTTAAAATCTATAAAAAAACATTCCCCATACTGGCTACAGCCGCATTAAAAACTGTACAGGTTAGTTTTTGCGCCATGATTGTAGCAATAATTGGGGGCCTTGTTTTAGTTGGTGCCCGCCTTTATGGAGGTTCATTTTTAAGGACTTTCGTTATTTTATTCGTTGAGCTCATCAGGGGCACGCCGCTGCTACTTCAACTATTTTTTATCTTTTATGCGCTCCCAAGCCTGGGAGTTGAATTTTCTCCCTTTTGGGCTGCTGTTCTAGGCCTAGGAATTAACTACTCGGTACAAGAAAGTGAAATTTACCGCAGTGGCTTATTAAGTGTTCATCAAAATCAGATTGAGGCTGCAAAACTACTGGGACTTAATTCGTGGCAGAGTTTTTGGTCTGTACAGGCGCCTCAGGCTTTCCGGATCAGCTTACCACCCATGACAACTGATTTTATTGCTTTAATTAAAGATTCATCGTTGGTGTCGGTCATTACCATGGTCGAGCTCACTAAATCGTATTCAACTTTAGCTTCTACTTATTACGACTACATCGGTTTCGCAGTCATTGCCGCTATTTTGTATATGTTGATCGGTCTACCGCTAGTTTTAGTTTCCAAAAAATTGGAGAAATCAAACAAATAATTAAAACCTGTATCTAACTCCCAGCCCCACTTCAAAACTCACATCTGTACTTGGCGTAATATCTAAAGCCGGCGCTATTTCACCAAAAAATTCCAAATCAGGATTTGATATTTGATGAAAAACACCAATCGGAGCACGTACGCTAACTCTTGAATTTCCGCTATCAACACCCGTTCGGATATTCTGTACTCTGAACCCAATTCCATAATAGAGATTCATTGGACCAATCTGACCTAAATTAAATATCCTCGCATTCGTAACTAAATAGTCTGCGTGAACTGAAAAACCATATCGACTGTTTATAGAATACGATAGAGCACCATCAATTGCGCGATTATTACCTAGATTATGTTTTGCAGATAAACCAGTTATCGAGCCAATGATAACACCAATTTGATTTTCGCTTGCACTTGCACGCGATGACAAAATTAAAAATGGCAAGCATATTAAAAATTTCATATTAAACCTCTTCGTTTTCAAGTTTACGATCTCGTTCCAGTAAAATCTGCGCTACAACACTATAGGCTATTTCTACAGGGCTATTGTCACCAAAATCAAGTCCGATCGGACAAAAATAACTATTTATTTTTTCTTGATTAAAATCCATTTGCTTTAAATGCGCCTTTAAGCTGATAGCTTTTGTTTTACTGCCTATAACACCAACATAAGCTGCTTCCTGATGCTGCCTTAAAATCTCCGCTAATATTGGTAAATCCGTCGAGTGCCCTTGAGTCATCAACACAAAAAAATGCTCCGCCGAAAAATCTTTTACCAAATCCTCGGATTTAATTGATTTTATTTTAATAAGATTATCGGCCTGAGTCAGTCGGTCTAGCCACTCTTCGCGCGGGTCAATACAGGTCACGTGGCACTTAAGTTTGAGAAGCATTGGTACCAACTCTTGCGCTACATGGCCTGCGCCAAATACCACAATTTTCCAATTTTGCTCATCTCTAATAAGCTCAAAAAGAAAGGTGACCACTCCGCCACAGGTCATTCCCACATCAGTAGTTAAATTCCAAGTTACAAGCTGGCAAACAGGATTATTAATATTATTTAAAATGTCTTGCGCAAACTTTATGGCTTTAGCTTCAACTTTACCGCCACCCACTGTTCCCTGAACTAAGCCGGAGGCTTCAACTTTGGCCTTAGCACCCAGCACTTGTGGCACGCTACCTTTAAAATCAACTAAGGTAATAATCACTGAATTTTGCTTCACTTTAAAATACTCATCAAAATAGCCTCTTGAGTAGCCGGAACAGAAAGTTTAGGAATTATATTGGACGAGTTTATTTTTTGATAGGCTATCGCATTTTTTATTGCAGCCCACACTGATATAGCCAGCATCAAGGGGGGCTCACCCACAGCTTTACTGCCTTTTAGATTTTTCTTATTCTCAGAATTTTCAATAAAATCAATATTAAATATTCGGGGAATATCATGAACACTGGGAATTTTATAAGTACTTGGAGAATGAGTTTTTAAAACTCCTTTTTCATTATAAAAAAGATTCTCCGTCGTAAGCCAACCAAGCCCCTGCACAAAGGCCCCGCTGACTTGACCCATGTCAATTTCTTTGTTGAGCGGGCGTCCCAAGTCCATAAGAATATCAGATCTTAAAACCTTCACTTCGCCTGTATACCTGTCGACAATCACTTCACTAACTGCCGTGCCATTTGTAAAATAGAAAAAAGGTTCACCCTGGCCTGTTTCTTTATTAAAATAAATTCCCGGATATCTATAAAATCCATAGGCCGATAATGAAATTCGATTTAAGTAAGCCTCTTGTAGTAAATCAATAAAAGATATTTTATTTTGGCTAACAGGATCTATAACATTATTATTTTCAAAATTAAGCTTACAATTTTGATTGCTAAGATTTTCATCAATTAAAATTTCAGGAGCTGTTCCGCTTCCGGCCACTTTTTTTCCACGTAAATTTTGAGATCTACCAAGCACTTGCAAAGCAACTTGTGAAAGCCTGAATTTAATAATTTCGCAGGCAACCTCTACCGCACGACCATTTAAATCGCTACCACTTGAGGCTGCGGTTGCAGATGTGTTGGCATTTTTCTCTGTTGAAGTCGGCATCACTCGCACGTTCGTAATATCAATTGAAAAACTATCAGCAACAATCTGAGCAATTTTTGTATTTACTCCCTGCCCCATCTCCGTGGCACCAGTAGAAACTTGCACCGTGCCATCGGGAAATACATTCACGAGTGCATTTGCCTGATTTAAAAATCGTGTGGTAAAAGAAATTCCGAATTTAATAGCCGTAGCGGCTAGACCTCGAATATGAGTTTTTGAATTTCTGTTAAACTCAGAGATTTCTTTTCTTCTCACATCGTAATTTGAACTGATGCGAATTTTTTGATATAATTCAGGAAGAATATTATCTTTAATTTCTTGTCCATAATGAGTTTTGTCATTTTGCATATAGGTATTCGATTGCCTAATATCAAATGAATCTTTTTTTAGGTAAATCGCAATTTCTTCTATAACATTTTCAACTGTTAGCATCCCTTTAGGACCGCCAAAGCCGCGAAATGCGGTATTGGGTGCGGTATGTGTTTTACAAACCTGACCCGTCACCAGCATATTGGGAATGTAATAGGCGTTATCACTATGAAGCATCGCGCGTTCCATTATTGCCGTTGATAAGTCAGCATAGGCTCCGCCATCAGAGTAAAGATGGAATTTTAAGGCCGTTATTTTACCATCATCATCAAATCCAACTTCGTATTCGTTTTCAAATGGATTGCGCTTACCAGTAATCATCATATCGTCATCTTTAGTTAGAATCAGGCGTGCTGGACGATTTAATTTTTTTGAAACAAGTGCCGCATAGACGGCAAATGGCCCGGCCTGAGATTCTTTGCCACCAAAGGCGCCACCCATTCTTTTAACTACACAGACAACCTGATGAAATTTTAAACCTAAGGCCTCCGCCACCATCTGCTGCACTTCGCTGGGGTGTTGTGATGAGGAATGTATTTCGATTTGCCCGTCTTCTTTAGGATAGGCAATGCAAGCCTGAGACTCTAAATAAAAATGATCTTGCCCTTGCATTTTAATAGTGCCCTTAAGACGATGAGGGGCCTCTGCTAAGGCCTTCTCTGGATCGCCAGATAGGATTTTACGTTCGGGTCCGATAAATAATTTATGTTTACGCGCTTCAAAAATTGACAGTATGGGCGCTAATTCATCAATTTCGATACTTATTTTTTTCTTAGCTAAAAGTAAAGCCCCGCGTCTATTAGCAGTAATAATTAAAATCGGTTCACCAACATACTGAACCAGTTCATCTGCCAAATAAGGCTGGTCATGAAAAATATTTCCCCAGATATTCAGATGCAGATCCCGCGCCTGATAAATGGCCAAAACACCTTCTATTTTCAAGGCTTCGCTATAATCAATTTTACGAATCTTACCGTGTGCTACGGGACTATAATAGACGTCAACAAAAACTTCGTTACTTAACTGCATCCGATCATCAATGTACTCCGCCTGACCCGTTACATGGGCTTTAGCAGACTCATGTGGAATTTTTGATATCTGAGCAGACGTCATAAACCCAACTGTTCTTTAGCAAATTTATCAAATAAATTCGCAGCCAAAATTGTTCTATATTCGGAAGTACCACGAGCATCAGTTAGAGGATGAATGGCATCAGTAATTAATTTTTTAATGCTCTCAATAGTTTGTATGTTAATCTCTGCACCGATGATTTTATTTTCAACATCAGCTAACCTTAAGGTTGTGGCAGCCACTCCCCCTAATGCAATGCGGGCGGTTTTAATCTTATTGTTATTTAAAGAAAAATTAAAACTGGCATTGATCGTTGAGATATCTAAATCACGTCTTTGTGATACTTTATAATTTTCAAACTTTTGCTGAGCATCAGGAATTTGAAACTGAATGTGAGTAATAATCTCATCTTTCTGAAGATTTAATTTTTTATAGCCTAGGTAAAAATCTTTAAGAGGTTTTGTACTCTTACCACTTTTACCATAAATTATCACTTCTGCATCTAGAGCCATCATCACGGGAGTCATGTCGGCAATAGGAGAAGCATTGGCCAAATTGCCCACTAGCGTGGCGGAGTTTTTAATTTGTGGAGAGGCAAAGATATTTAAAAATCGATCTAAAGACGGAATTCGATCTTGAACTAGTTTCTGCAATTCTGACAAGGTGGCTCTGGCACCAATTGTAATAGCAGTGCCTTCTATCTGCTGCGTATAAAGTTCTTCAATTAAATGCAGGCTGAGAATTTTTTTTGGTTGCAAATAGCCTTTGTTAATCTGTACGCCCAAATCGGTTGAACCAGAAAACAGAATCGTTTCAGGATACTTGTCTTTATATTGGCAGGCCTCGATTAATGTAGTCGGAGCAAAATATTCACCCGCCTCTGTTGAAATCAAAACGGAACTTCGCATTTGCACAGACAAATCAACCTGCGGGTATTTATCTTTAATTAAAATGTGCTTCTTAATATCTACATCTAGTGCTGCTTTAATAATGGGTGTGTAGCCTGTACAACGACAAAGGTTGCCGGTTAAATAATTTTTTACATTTTGTTCATTTAACTTTACATAGGCACACGCAGTAGCACATTCCTTTTGATTGGCTTTTTGCTCTAATAGATTAGTAATCGACATTATAAAACCTGGAGTACAAAAACCACACTGTCCACCAAAGTTGCGAATCATTGAAGACTGAACCTCAGCGCATTTTTCAGCCTCAGCTAGGCCCTCGACAGTCACAAGACTCGCGCCATCCATTGCAAAGGTCATCGCAATACAAGAGTTAATACTAAAGTAATTATTGCCTCTATCTTGTGGCTTCCACTTGGCAAGCATCACAGTGCAGGCACCACAGTCGCCTTCAGCACAGACCACCTTAGTGCCTGTCAGGAAAGACTCGTATCTTAGATAACTGCTTAAGGGTAAAAATATATCTTGGCCGCTGACCTCTTTTTTTACACCATTAAGATAAAATATAATTGAATTGCGCATCTAAATTAATATCTGACTTTCTCGGTGGATTGATCCCACATTGTAAATACTATCTGGGCTTCGGTTCTCAGCAACTCTTGCGATGGAATTTTTCTTAAAGATGGGTCTTTAGGAATTTCATTATAAATTAAATCATCATCGAATTTTATTCTCGCCGCATCGGCGCGAGTGTTGGCGTAGTATATTTTATCAATGCGCGCCCAATAAATAGCGGCCAAACACATTGGACAGGGCTCACAGCTTGTATATATTGTTGCTCCGCTTAAATCAAAATTTGCGATTTTATTGCAGGCAGCTCTGATCGCCAGAACTTCCGCGTGTGCTGTTGGATCATTATTACATGTCACAAGATTTGCACCCTCACCAATAATCTGGCCATTACGAACGACAACTGCACCGAAGGGCCCACCATTTAATGAGGTTACATTGTTTTTTGACAGCTCGATCGCGCGTTTCATAAATTCCATATCTTGGTTCATGATAAATTTCCTTCGCTTTTATTGCATATCTCCGCAAGCCTTTGACTGTATTTTTGCACCTCTTGATCAAAATATCCCACATCATTTATAATCGAATTGGCAAAAACTTTAGATGGCTCAACAAACTGATCGTGCATCGGTTTTACCTGCTTATAAAATTGTTCACGAACTCCAGCTTCAGTACGCCCACGTTCTTTAACATCACGCTCTAATCTGCGGGTAAATCTCAGGTCTTCTGGAGTATCAAAAAACAACAACTCATCAAATAGATTGCGCACCACCTCTGAATGGAAAATCAAAATGCCATCCACAATAATTATTTTCAGCGGAGCTACTAAAACTTTTTCTTGAGTTCGTTTATGTGTTGCAAAATCATAAATTGGAATTTCAGTTGACCGACCAGATTTTAAAATTTTTAAATGCTCCGCGAGAAGTGAAAAATCAATACTTCCTGGGTGGTCAAAATTAATAGTGCCGCCATCACGATCAAATAGGTCAGATTGATCAATATAAAAGTTATCTTGGTATACGATTTCACAAACGCTCGTACCAAAAACTTTTTTTAGTTCATTTTTAATTGTCATCGAAAAAAAAGTTTTGCCTGAGCCGCTGCCACCGGCAATACCTAACAAAAAGGGCCCACTCTGCTGCTGAATAGGATTACTTTGTCTGATAAAGTCGATCTCCTGCATCACCCAGACCCGGCACTAAATAGCCCAGCTCATTAATTTGAGTTTCTATATTAATTGTAAATATATCCACATCAGGATGTAATTTATGAATTTTTTCAATGGCAAATTCGCTGCAGATAATAGTTAAGATTCTGATTTTTTGAACCTCATAACTTTTTAAGCGGTCAATGGCGGCAATCATAGTGTCCGCAGTTGAAACTAATGGATCACATAAAATAGCCATTTTACCTTTAATATCTGCAGGCATTTTAAAGTAATACTCAACTGTATTTTGAATAAATTTATCGCGGTAAATTCCGATAAAACCCGCCGACGCAAAAGGGATCATCGAAAGTACAGCGTCGAGCATACCGTTTCCGGCCCGCATAACCGAAACAACCACCGGTGCATTCGAAATTCGTTCAACAGTTGTTTGTGCAATTGGTGTTTCAACCACAACCGAACGCATTTCAGTCCAGTCACGCATCACTTCATGGGCTAAAATCCGGCTGATTTCTTTTACCAACTCGCGAAACTCAGATGAGCCCGTATTTTTGTCACGCAAATATCCAAGCTTATGCTTAAGTAGCGGATGATTAATAACAATAGTTTTTCCCGACATAAACTCCTCTTTAAAAAACGGTCCCATCACTTTTAATATTCAGCGGTGGTACTCCGCCAGTACGTTTTTCTTGCGCCAAATAGCGCCCTGCCCACCAAGTTCCACCCTCTAATACTTTTGCTAAGGGGAATTCCTGTTCTGTTTTATTAAGGGCTTTTTGTACTTCAGCACCAATTTTATCCAGCAAAACAATTGTCAGTGCCCGCCACTCTATTATTAAATCTGAGTCTGGCGCCCACTCTTTTTTTAAATCTTCAGAATTTTTAATTTCAAGTAATCCAGAATCCAGCATTAATCCACCGTTACGATACTCCGCAAGACCAGTTAATTTTTCCGCCTGAGTGACTGTAATTCCAGCTTCAATGATGGGCTCAATCAATGAGTAGGTCATCCATTGAGATAGTTTATGAATGGGTATCAAAGACTCAAAGGAACCCGATTTCCCCATTTTGGAATGAATCCAAACATCGCCCAAGTTTGTTTCATCTGCCGATAAGCGCCCCGGCCAAATAGATCCGAAGCCATCTAAAACCGCTCGTAAAATTTCTGGTGCCGGAATTGTGCGGCCAAATTTTTCTACTAAATAATCTAATATATTTCCAGGCCGCCCATCTTTAAAGATTATTTTATTTTTCATTGCATGGCCTAAATTATTTAATAATAAGGCGCGCCCCTCAACCCCGACTAAAGGGTTTTCACTTGTTACTTGAAAATACTTATTAATATGTTCAGCCTTGAGTGCACTAAGCCCTTTTTCATCAGCCTTTAATGATTTTGCGTCCTGGCTCATAATACCTGAACAAAACATATGATAGCTGGCAACACCTAGGCCTTCTGATCTATTGAAAAATTTATCAGAACTCGCCTCATGGTAAGACCAAGCCGCTCCGGCTCCGGCATCTAGCAAAACTGATGTGATCACTAGATCTAATTTGGACCTGGCTTTTTCAAGACGTTCTGATTTAAGTAAAAGTTCTGAAAATTGCTTTGCGCGATCAATACCGCCAGCAAAAAAATGTCCCCAGCGAGAGTGAAATGGGATATTTAAATCTGGGTACTTTTTATTGATCACTGATAAAACATAATCTACACAAAACTTTAGTCGATCGGGATTGTAATTAAATGATGTCTCACCCTTGATTGTCAGCTCTAATATCTTTTGAGCTCGCTCGCGAATAGCTTGCGGAGTTAGTAAATATACAATTTGATCTCTTGTTAGAGCAATTTTTTTATTCACCACTACTCCACTATTTTTCGGCCCGTTACTTTTTTCAAATCAGCTTCAGACTTTTTAGGATCTTTTGAAAAATAGCCAGCAGCTTTTTTAGCTTCCATCTCAACCTGAGCATCCTGTGGAATTAAATCATCAGGTATCGAAATACGATTAACCACTTCTATGCCACTTTTCACGATAGCATCGTATTTCATATTACTCATTGAATGTAGATTGTGAATTTTACTGATACCAAAAAGATGCAGACAATCCGGCATAAATTCTTGAAATCTGGCATCTTCAGTTCCCGCCACACATTCCGTACGATGAAAATAAGTTGCCGCAGTGTCTCCGCCGGTTTGTCTTTTGCGCGCATTGTAAACTAAAAACTTGGTCACCTCACCAAGCGCACGTCCCTCTTTGCGGTAGTAGACAATAATTCCCACTCCGCCTTTTTGCGCTGTACGAGCCGCATCTTCAATTCCATACATCAAATAAGGACGACATGTACAGATATCAGAACCAAAAACGTCAGAACCATTGCATTCATCGTGAACACGACAAGTGAGTTCAACTTCAGGCTTTGCTAAATCAGTTGCCTCGCCAAAAATATAAGCGGTGGAGCTGCCAATTGGTGGCAGCCAAACTTTTAAATCCGGACGTGTGATAAACTCAGGATACATTCCGCCGGTTTCTTGAAAAATTGTTCGACGCAATTCGCCCTCGTTCACTCCCAGTCTTTCAGCAATTCCTGGAAGATACCAAACTGGATCGATGGCCACTTTAGTTACGCGCACATCGCCATTTTCTTTAATAATTTTACCATCAACTTTTAAGCGCCCTTTATTGATGGCTTCATTGATTTCAGGAATTTGTAAATGCGCCTGCGTAACAGAAATTGTCGGTCGTATATCGTAACCAGCATCAAACAAAGATTTAAAATGAATCTGTGGATCGAGCCCCCACGGATCAACTGTGACCATTTTTAATGGATCATTCCATTGAGGATAAGGCCCAATTTTTACAGGACTCTGAGTGTTGTGCAAATCAGGCTTGTGTAGAGCGGGAAACTTTCCGCTGGCCACAGACAGAGCGCGATAAACTGTATAACTACCACTGTGTGCCCCAATCGCGTTGCGATTTTTATGATTGGTGTGCGAAGCCACAACTGGTCCACGCTCTAACGCAGTTGCGGCGCCCCACTTAATAGGTAGTGTTTCTTTAAATTTAAGATTGGCCTGTGAAGCCAAAATAATATGAGGTGATCTTTTATCTTTTTCTAACGACATTTAAAATCCTTTTTAAGTTGATGCAACTACGACATCCAATTTGAGTCGCTCTGAGTTTCCCATTTGGTTGTTATTTTTTTTACATTCGACCACAAATCTAAACTATGCTCGCCGGTAATATCTCCATGTCCGAATTTAGAAGCATTGGTTCCGCCAAATGAAAAAGGTTCCCGCGGCACCGGCACACCAATATTCACTCCTACCATACCAGTAGAGGCTTGACGTATCACACGCTCCGCTAAGGCGCCACTGGAAGTAAACACACTGCAAGCATTGCCGTATTCGACTGAGTTTTCAATTTTCATAGCTTCACTCAAATCCTTACAACGAACGATACTTAAAATCGGGCCGAATAACTCAACAGTTGCGGCCTCTGATCCCGGTTGAACTTGATCAATAATCGTTGGCCCTAGCCAATTTCCGTCTTCAAGCCCTTTAGGCGTTTGAGCTTTACGACCATCGAGTAAAATTTTAGCTCCAGTTTTTTCGATTCGGCCGATGGCTTCTACCAAAAAGTTTTTCTGTGTCTTGGTAATCAAAGCTCCCATATCTCGGCCAAGCTCAAGTGAGCTCGCACGTTCAACTATTTTTTGAATATGATTTTCTACATTACCAACCGCCAGCAGCACCGAAGCCGCCATGCACCTTTGCCCGGCACAACCCGTAAATGAATCTGAAATACCCATTCCAGTTAATTCTAAATTAGCATCTGGAAGTAATACGATATGATTTTTTGCGCCGCCAAGAGCCAGTGCCCGCTTTCCTAAATGGGTCGCGCGCTGATAAACAAGTTGAGCCACGTGAGTAGAACCCACAAAGCCAACAGCCTTAACAAATTTATGATCAATAATAGCGTTTACTGTATCAGTTCCCCCATGCAGAACTGTAAACAAGCCCTTCGGAAGTCCCGCCTCAGATAAGGCGGCAGCAATCTTCAATGCGGTCAGTGGAGTTTTATCAGATGGTTTCCAAACATAAGCATTACCTAAAGCCAGACAAATCGGAATCGTCCACATCGGAACCATTCCTGGAAAATTAAATGGAGTGATATTCGCCACCACACCCAGAGCCTCGCGGCGGTACTCGCAGTAAACCCCACGAGAAACTTCAACCTTGCCGCCCAAATCAGAATTTTGAATTGAAAGCGCATAGTCTAAAACTTCAAGGCCTTTTAAAAGTCCCGCACGGGCTTCAGTAAAAGTTTTACCACTTTCAGAACTTTTTAAATGAGCAATCGAATCTAAATCCCGCAAAAGGATATTTCTGAAATTATTTAATATCTGGCTACGTTCTTTAATCGGAGTTTTCCCCCAATTAATCTGCGCCTCACTTGCAGCTTGAATAGCACTATTAATTTGCTGTACTGATGGAATCGAAACATCACCGATTTTTTTTGCGTTATACGGAGAAAAAACTTCAAATTTTCCGGCTTCACCACGCACCCATTCACCGCCAATCAAGTTATGGCAAATTACGGGCTCATTGGGTAATACTGTCTGCACTCAAACCTCCAGCAATTGAATCAAAGAGTAAGGATAGAACAAAGACTTTAGTTATCAAGAAACATAGCTTGCTGGTGCATGGTGTTATGCTATAGTTTGGCTATAGTTCGTTATAACCGCAAAAGGATTACACTACCCATGTTAAACTCAGATTCAGATCCCAATGCACTCGCAAAAGTAGGCGAATTAGCCACCCTCCGAGTCGTTTCGATAGAGCCCGTCGGAGCATTTTTAGACTGGGGCCTGCCAAAAAATTTGTTTTTACCCTTTGGCGAACAAACCTGGCCAGTGGAAGCTGGAGACGAAGTAGTTGTTTTTCTTTACATCGACAACACCGGGCGAATAGCCTCATCAATGCGGCTTGAAAAATTTTTAGATAAAGACGCTTCCAGTTATAAGCCCGAGCAAAAAGTTGATCTATTGGTTATTGACGAAACCGATTTAGGCTACAAAGCCGTTATCAATTCAAAACATTTGGGTATGCTTTTTAAAAATGAAGTCTTTCAGGATTTACGCTACGCGGACCGAATTGCCGGCTATATTAAACAGGTCCGCGACGACGGCAAAGTTGATTTAATTCTTCAACCATTCGGCAGCAAGGGCGCTGGCGATTTGGGGCAAAAAATTTTAGATCTTTTAAAACAAAAAGAGGGGTTTTTACCCCTCACTGACAAAAGCCCACCTGAAGTTATTTATGAATTATTCGGTGTTAGCAAAAAAAAGTATAAAATGGCGCTAGGCGGAATTTACAAGAAAAAACTTATCACCATTGAAGAAAATGGAATCAGGCTGATAAGCTCAAGCAACTTGAAATGACTGTGAATTAATCTTGATCGATTTAAAATGAATGCTTTTTTTTGGCTCATATCATGCTTGTAGCCATACAACATGTACTCAGAAAGCAATAGAACACTATCCATCCAACAATATTTCGAAATTCGGAACGAACTGAACCGCGCCAACCGGACTAAAAATCTTAAAACTGAACTGGAGTTTGAAATGCGCGAAAGCGCTGACGAGTATTTTATTGTCATTAAATCTACTAGCGCTGAACACGGTCTCAGAATCGCTATCTATCTAAAACTAGAAAAAAGATGGTTCCTTTTTAATGACGAAAGATATACTGAGTTTTTTAAATACCTCTATATTAAAATAGAATATCTAAATGTAAAAGATTTTAACAAAATCAACAAAATACTAACAAACTGGCTTCTCAGGCTTTGGATAATTTAGATTATATACTAATAATGTAATCTCTTGCTGCAATGATCTTTTAAGTTTATATGGATTAGGTGTTTTATCTAAAATTTCAAGTATCAATTTTTTATTAATACAGTAACGTAGATACAAAACTTTACTTTCAAATAGTATTCTTTTTTTATCACTACTGGTAATAATAACACAATCTTTGTTGCCGCTTGCGTATTCTGAATTAACTAAAATCCTATAAGGCTCTGATCCAATTTCAAATTTAAATAGTATCTCTTTACCTTTCTTATATGCATCAAGATCCAAAACCAGATGATGACCCGAAATCGGCTTATATTTGTTTTTTATTTCTTCAAAAAGTTTCATTTCTTGATCAAACTTAGTCATATAGACTTATCGACAGGTGAGCTGTAAAAATAAACTAGACTTTTGTGGGGTGCGTTCCTTTACGCCAAGCACCTTACGCTTATATTTGATTTATGTTACCCAGGACTTTGGGCCTAGATTTTTCTATTTAGCTCGTCGGAATATAAATATTGTTTTATTTTAGATTGTAGTTTTTCTTAGTCTGTTCCAACTTATATTTACAGTCCTCTTCTGAATCAAAAAATTTATAGGTACGCGAGAGGACTTCATTTTTTTTACAGCTATATCCATTAGGGAAAGCATCCTCTATACACAGCTGCTCTTTTTGAAGTAACCCTTCTTTACTCGCAATTTTTTCGATCTCAGCTTTTATTTTATCTGCAGCAGAATTTATCTTCCGACAGTTTTTGGATGCCCCAATTACGCTCTCATATCCGTTTTCATGCTTGTAGTCCAAGTAAGAGACACTAAATTTCTTAGTTTTTGCCTGAGCTGTATTGTCGTTGGATATCATCTTTTGTCTACCAGTTTCACAGAAGTCCTTAGAATCAAACCAGTATGATATTTTTGTGCTAAACAGTTCTCCATAAAAATACAACTGACACATAACTTCGCGCTTATCTGATAAGATTGTGCAGACGTTTTTTTCTTTAGCAGAGTTTCCGTGTTCACCATTTTTCTTTTGTGTGGTTGCTAACTCACCAAAAGATTTCTCGTATTCAAGACATTTCCCTGTGGCATCGTAGGGCTTTCCTTCTGTCTTGATGGCACGCTGGGCTTCAAAATAATAGCCAGCTTGAGAATATGAAGTTAACAACAATACGACTAAAAAAGTTCTCATAAATAAACTCCTGTTAAATATACAGATAGCTTACCTCAATGCACAGGGGTGGCAATCGCGCCACCCTATGTAAGTCGAGTTAGACTTGAAAGCAGCTTCTTAAATATAATCAAAATACTTGAGGATAAGGTCTAAGTAGCATAAATGCATTTTTTCTATTATTTAAAAGTATCCCCACGGTCAAATCCTACCCGAATCCCCGACTACCGATAAGATGTCATTATGTTACCCAGGACTTTGGGCCTAGATTTTTCTATTTAGACTTTGTCGATTGTGATAAAATCAAGACCACAGTCCTTGTATTTTATACTTTTTTTTACAGTCTTCATCGGTTTATTAGAATCGCAACTTGGACATATCCCGAGCTTGTTCTTTGTTTAAGCGCTTATATGCCATATTGTCATTATGTGACAATATCCAGCGAATAGGCGCACAATATAACTGTTACCATTGATACGCTGTTCATGGAGTGGCTTGTCAAACCAGAGTGATCGTATCAGACGTTTGTCTGGGGCTAGGCAAGACTGCCGAGTTGAATGAAAAACAATCTAACAGTAGAATTTATTTAAACAATCCCAAAATGATAAATGCGCAGATAAGGGATTCACTGTAAGCGATGAAACAGAACTATTATTTGAAATAGCGAGGAACTCAATGGCAAAAAATATCGAACCCAATCTCAAAACAATTAGTAGTTATTTAAAATTGGATAAAAAACAGAATTTTGTAATTCCAGAGTATCAGCGTGGATACTCGTGGAGCATCAGTCAGTGTGATAAATTATGGCAAGACATTGAAACATTCATTGAATCAGGTGCAAGCGACCCATATTTTTTTGGTACAATTATTGTAGACTGCTCAGAAGAAAACACCTTCAGTCTAATAGATGGTCAGCAACGAACCACTACATTTCTTGTTCTGCTAAAAGCACTACTTCTTAATTTAAATAAGGCCGTCAAATCCATTTCTAATGATGAGGAGTCAGAATCGCTAAAGGCAGGCCTCACTGCAAATCGTAACAAAGTTATGGCAATTCTCTATAAGGCCGATGATGAAGACATCCCAGCAATACTAAAAGACTTTGATAAAGCCAAGAATATTTTAATTTTGGAAAACAGGTCTATAAATGAACTATACAAAAATGAAGTAAAAAGCATACTAGAAGCGGCTGAATATCAATCTGCCGAGCAAAGTGTATTTAAGATTCCACGAAAGCAGAAAGACAATAAATATACAAATCACTTCAAAAATTTCAAATTCTTTTACGAAAAACTTGGTCAGAAAACTGAATCTCAACTTAATAAGTTCGCGAAAGAATTTTTAGAAAAATGTCAGATCATCGAGATCAGAAGTTGGCAGATTGAACAAGCCATCACAATGTTTAACTCTCTTAACTCAACAGGGATGCCTCTTTCTGATGCAGACATGATTTCAGCCAAGCTATATTCAAATTCAGCAGATAAAAAAGAAGAGTTCAATAAACAGTGGGAGGAAATTTCAAAACTGGCAAGCAAGCTCGAATCGCAAGGGATTGCCGATACAAATTCAATCTTAACACAATATATGTATATCTACCGCGCTAAAACAAAAGAGTATCTAAATAATGGCTCTGTAGATGTGACTGTTCCCGGCCTTAGACGATATTATACCGATATCAATAAGGGCTTGCTAAATAATCCATTTAACTTGTGCGGAGAACTATTAAACATTGAAAAAAAATGGGACGTTGTAAGAGACTACCCCATTACCAAACTTCTTCTGAAGTTTAATGATAACTTAAAATTATTTCTTGCGGGCTACCTCTATCGCTATGATGTTGATAAAATAACTGAAGCCGAAACATTAAAGGCAAGCGAGGCACTTTTAAAACTATTTACAATCTTGGAACTGGTTGATGCGGGCTACTCCAGCAAGAACTTTAAAACCTTCCTGTTTACGGAAAACTTAAATTTTGTGAATAAAGATATTTCTCTCGATGTGGTGGTCAAAAACTTCAGCGACCATATCTCAAAAGAATGGAACCCTGAAGATATAAAATCTCTCATAATGGATTATGATAAAAACATCTTAGTTTTTCTAAACGAATACCTATACGCAAAACTAAATAATCTGAAATTTGATTTTCAAGAAAATGTAAACGTAGAACATATTATGCCTGCTAGTGGCCGAAATATTGAATCGATCCGTGAAGATGCAGGTATTTCAGATGAGTCAGAGTTTAAAGGGATTGTAAACAGACTTGGCAACAAGATTCTGCTTGAAGAAGACATTAACAAATCAATCAGTAATGAATGGTTCAAAAACAAAAAATTGAACTCCGTAAAAAAGAAATCTGGATACAAAGACAGTAAGTATGCCATCGCACAGAAACTTACCATTTTTCCTAAAGATACTTGGACCAAGGATGATATTGATCTGGCTACGAAGAAGGTTGCGGATAGAATTACAGATTTTATTTTTTCAAAGTAGAAGATTGTACAGGGAGGAGTTGTGTTAGGTTTCGGCAAAAAAGCAAACGAACCAATATTTCTAGCCTATTGTATTCCGGGCAGAATTCCCAAGTTTATTTTGAAGCGAATGAAGAAGAAAATGGAATCAGGCTGATAAAATAACAGCCTGATTCATTAGAAATTAAATCTCTTCGCAACGAACTACAACATCACCACAGTAAGCTGAGTTCACATTTCCCTGACAAGCAATTCGAGCTTTAGCTTCGGCAATAATCAGCGATGAACCCTCACCCTTAAATGATCGGCCATAGCCAGAATCAATTAACATACAGATATGACCCTGCCCCCACGGCGGACTACTCTGATGAGTGTCGCACTTCAAACTGCTCGTGCTATTACAATATGCTGAATTAACTGTTTGGCTACAAACCCTACGTACTTCAACCTCGGCCTCCAAACCATTTCTTCCTGATGCTAAAAATGTTTTCTTATATCCCGTATCAACAAGCAGACAATTAACACTTGGCTTGTGTATGGGAGGAGGAGGAACTGGGTTTACACCACCAAGGAGCCTTTCAAGGTTTTCAATTTTGTTAAGTGCCAGTTGTAAATTATACTCCGTATGATTCGCACGCTGTTCGAGGCTTAGAAGTCGCGATTCTATTTGCCCCCTCACTGCTCCGCCGCCGCCCAATCCCGGTGGCACACCATTTCCTGGCGTCAGAATAGGATTTTGACCAATACCATGGCCATTTGGTATGTGACGTAATTGCGAATAGGAGGCCGTACCGACTAGCATTGAGAGTGAAAAAATTGTAAGTAATGCTTTTGTTGATACCATATAATGTTCTCCTATTGCTCTTGCAGCACTGTGTGTTTTGTTGTGTGTTTAATTATTGACAAGGCCACTATGACACTTGCTAACAACTTATTAAGTGCTATTGCAATTACGTTGCCACTCTGAAAAACAACATAACTTTTTGCAATTCATCCCATGCATTTTTTTTATATTGAGTATTTTTAAGAAGAATACGTGGAGAATAGGTAATAACAGTATTAGCAGTAGATTGTGAATTTTGAGCAGGATCATCTTGAAAAAATATTGTAAATTCGGGCTGAAATAGGCTGCTTTGTTTTGAATCTATAACTTTAATCAATTGCAAATCAATTTTTAATGCCGCTATCATTCTGGCTAAAAGATCTTTTTCATCATTATTATAATCCGAATAATGATCAACACAAATTAATAGAGGCACAACTTGTAAAACATTGGTGCTTTCTTGATTGAGCAAAATCGATTTCACACCTAAAACATTAACTACATAGTCGAAATAATCCTTTTTATCTAATTTACTATGTGGCATCGTCAACCTCTTCATCAGCCTCATTTAACTGCAATAAAATTCTTTCAGCTAAAATGTGATTAAATGTTTTAATACTGGCAATTTCTTCAGCTGTCGCCTGTTTTATGTCTTCAATCGAATTAAACTTTTGCAACAATAATTTTTTTCGTTTTTCGCCGATTCCCACCACATAATCAAGCTCGCTTTCAAGTGAAGTCTGCTCGCGAAGCTTACGATGATAAGTTATTGCAAACCGATGCGCCTCGTCACGTAATCCGGTTAAAATCTGATAGGCATCAGTATTGGTTTTGAAGACAACGGGATTAGCACGCCCGGGTAGAAAAAATCTTTCCTCAGTTGAACTAACATCTGATGACTTAAAATCTGATTCCGTTCGCGCCTTAGCTAAACCGACAACTGGTATGTGAGTTTTATTCAGCTCTTTTAATATTTTGACGGCCATTGAGAGCTGACCCTTACCACCATCAACCACAATCAACTGTGGTTCTTCATATTCATCATGACCAAATCTGCGCTTTAAAACCTCGTACATTGAAGCAAAATCATCAATTCCGGCCACAGTTTTAATTTTGTATCGCCTGTAATGTTCACGCGCCGGCACACCCTCCTCAAAAACCACCTGACTGGCGACGGTTTCAGCGCCTTGAAAATGTGAGATATCAAAACACTCAATACGATTTGGGCGATTCGGTAATTTGAGTTTAGTTTGAATTTCTACAAGGCCTTTTTTCTTTTCTTCGTCTTTTGAAACATGTTTTTCAAAATGCGCTTTGGCATTTTGCGTTGCCATTTCAATCAGATCCTGACCTTTATTATCAGTTGCGAACCTTACAATAACATTTTCGCCAGATCTTTCTTTTAAAACATCCTGAAGTAATTTATGTATGTCATTGCCTAAATCAACACTAAGTAAAATATCGTCCGGAATAAAATTATCTTCATAGTATTGGTTTAAAAATGAGGCGAGCCATTCGCGCGGATCCTCTTCCGTACTTAGTGGATTAATATTCGATAGAAAATGAGGCCTATGCCCGATCACTCGTCCACTACGAACATGCAGGGTTTCGATCAACACACCTCGCTCATCACCAAAATAACTGACAATATCCTGATCTTTATCTGACGAATCATTTATTACGATTTGTTTGGCGATAATACTTTTAATTGCCGACATTGAGTCTCGCATTTTTGCTGCGACTTCGAACTTTTCCTCTGTTGCGGCAAGACTCATTTTTTTCTCGAGATCTTTAATCAATTTTTTACTACGGCCTTTTAGGAAATCCTTAGCTCCCTCAACTTCTGCTTTGTAATCTTCGCTAGAAATCAACTTTACACAGGGAGCTGTGCACCTACCTATTTGGTGCGTCATACACGGGCGCGAGCGTGCCTTAAAATAATGATCCGTGCAATCACGGATTCTAAATAAACGATTTAAAAATCTTATTGTCCCGAATACCGCGCCACCGGAAGTATAGGGGCCAAAATAAAGACTTCCATCTTTTTTAACTTTACGTGATAAATACAGCCTAGGAAAATCATCCTGCCACGAAAGTTGAATATACGGATAAGACTTGTCATCCTTAAGCCGGATATTATATTTGGGCCTATGTTTTTTAATGAGGGAGGCTTCTAATAAAAAGGCTTCGACCTCAGTTTTAGTCAGCAGATATTCTACTTCACAGATGTTAAGAACCAAAGCTTTGGTTTTAGCTGAGTGTTCTTTAGAATCTTGAAAATAATTCTTAACTCTATTTCTTAGATTTTTAGCCTTTCCGACATATATAATCTTATCAATAGAATTTTTCATTAAATAAACCCCACTTTGAGTGGGAAATTCTTTTATTTTATTTTTCAGCGAATCAAAAATCTCTGACATTATTTAAGCTTCATTTCCGGTTGCGGCGCTATCTGCAGAGCTTCCTTCACGAATTTGCAATTCCAAAATCTCAAGACGCTTGATTTCATCTCTAATACTAGCGGCTTCTTCGAATTCAAGATTAGATGATAGTTTTTTCATTTTATTTCTGAGCTTAAGAATTTCGTCTTGAATTTTATTCGGTTTTTCAGAGAATTTTTTAAGCTGTTCAGCGGTTTTATCGCGTGCGCCTTGCAGTTTATATGCGCTGAGTGAGCCATCAAACATATCTCCGATTCCTTCGCGAATCTTCTTTTTAATAGTCTGAGGAGTTATTCCATGAAGAGTATTATATTCAGATTGAATTTTACGCCGGCGAGATGTTTCATCCATAGCTTTTTGCATTGAGTTGGTGATGCGATCTGCATACAGTATCACACGACCTTCGGCATTACGCGCAGCTCTTCCGATGGTTTGAATCAATGAACGCTCAGACCTTAAAAAACCTTCTTTATCGGCATCGGTGATACCCACAAGGCTCACCTCGGGAATATCTAAACCTTCGCGTAGCAAATTGATCCCGATCAAAACATCAAATACGCCTAACCTTAAATCGCGGATGATCTCACTACGTTCAATAGTTTCAATATCGCTGTGTAAATATTTAACTTTGATGCCGATTGATTCATAATATTCTGTTAAATCTTCTGAAGAGCGCTTAGTTAATGTCGTAATCAAGACTCTTTCTTTTTTTTCTATACGAATTCTGATTTCTTTAAGCAAATCATCGACCTGGGTTTTGACAGGACGAATTTCAACCACGGGGTCAATCAAACCGGTGGGACGTATAATCTGTTCAACAATAAGCCCTTCAGATTTTTCAAATTCATAAGCAGAAGGCGTAGCTGAGACATAGACCACACGATTCATCATCCCTTCAAACTCTGTAAAGTTTAAGGGCCGGTTATCTAAGGCCGATGGCAATCTAAAACCATGCTCGACCAAATTCATTTTTCGCGCGCGATCCCCTCGATACATGGCACCAATTTGCGGAACTGTTATATGAGACTCATCAATAAAAGTTATGAAATCTTTTGGAAAATACTCTAATAAAGTTGGTGGCGGCTCACCGGACTGTCGACCCGTCAAATGTCTTGAGTAGTTTTCAATACCCTGACAAAAACCGATCTGTTCCATCATTTCAATGTCGTAATAAGTTCTTTGTTCGAGTCTTTGTGCCTCTAAAAATTTAATATTAGTGTTTAAATCTTTAATGCGCTGCTGTAGCTCCACTTGAATAGTTTTAATCGCCTTTTTAATATTATCTTCGCCGGTCGCATAATGCGAACCAGGATAAATTCCAATTTGATCAAGTTCATCATATATTTGTGCTGTGAGTGGGTCGATCCAGCAAATTTTTTCAATAAAATCTCCGAAAAATTCAACCCTTAAGGCGCGATCATCTTCATAGGGCGGAAAAACCTCCACCACATCGCCGCGCACTCTGATATCACCTCTAGAAAAATCAACATTGTTTCGGTTATAGCGAATACGAATCAATTCTTTTAAAAAATCGTCTCGCTTCAATTTATCACCATTCGTAATCTGAATCATCATGCCTTCATAAGCCTCAGGTGAACCCAAACCGTAAATACAAGAAACGGACGACACGATAATCACATCTCGTCTGTCAAATAAAGATCTTGTGGCCGAGTGGCGCATGCGATCAATTTGCTCATTGATCGCCGAATCCTTTTCTATGTATGTATCGCTGGAAGGAATATAGGCCTCAGGCTGATAATAATCATAATACGATACAAAATACTCAACGGCATTATTCGGAAATAATTCTTTAAATTCAGAGTAAAGCTGAGCTGCCAAAGTTTTATTCGGCGCTAAGACAATTGCGGGCATATTCATTTGCTCAATTACATGCGCCATTGAAAAAGTTTTTCCGCTACCGGTAACACCTAAAAGCGTTTGATGCTTAAGCCCTTTATTAAAATTTTCCATCATGGTTTCAATGGCCTTAGGTTGATCACCGTCAGGTTTGTAGGCTGAGACCAATTGAAAGTTTTTTTTAAACATTAAAATTCAGCTGCCTTTTAATTTCTGCTGGAATATCCGGTAACTGACTGCGCGGAATTAGATAGGTTGATAAGTTAAATAAATCAACAAAAACTCGGTTGTTATCTGCAGCCCGTTTTAAATACGCATGCCCGGATGAGCCGCCTGTTCCAATTTTAGTACCCAGCATTCTCTGCACCATTAAGGCGTGGCGATAGCGCCAAGTGGTGAAGTTTTCATCGATGTCGATCATCAGATTAATCATTTGATATGGCAAGGTCAGCATGGGCTGTTCACGATACTGTAAAATAAAAAGCGCATTTAAAATAGCTTTACGCGAAAGCTTTCGTCCACCGGACTGGATAACTTTATTATGAGCCTCATCATCAAATAAACTTTCAAAGGTTTCACGTGTAATCCTTAAATTCTCAAGTTGCATCTTTTTTTGCTGGTCCGGCAAATTAGCCATATTGGACTGAATGGTGATTTCATCTTCATTTAAGCCTGCCATGACTGCCTTCTGATACTCGTTCCAAAAATTAAAATTTCCAGATATTGTAAATGGCGTACGCTCAAGCCAAGATTCCAAAAGTTTTAAAAGTGACGGAGTACCTTCAAGTGCCATGAGCTTCTTACGATCTACTTCATTAAGTCGCCCCAGAAAAAATTCTCGGTCTACAGCCTCGCGATCATGAGTACCCAGACCCATTTTAATTTCGATTTCCCGAAATTGAATACTTTGGAAACCCGAAGCTGGAATTAATAAATTTCGGAACTCTAAAAAATCCATCGGCGTCATGCTTTCAAGCACTTCAAGTTGACCTGAAATCATCACCTGGATTTTGCGGATTCTTTCTAGTCTCTGCACAACTGTTCCCAAAAGTGCATCCGGAACTTTTTCTTTACCGAAAATAGTAAGTATAGAGTTTAAATCGTGAAGAATCTGTTTAAACCAAAGTTCGTAGGCCTGATGAACCACGATAAATAAGGTCTCATCGTGGGCTTCAGGGTTCTCTTGGCTAGCATATTTTCGGCTCAGTGGAGTTTGGCAATTTAAAAATTGATCCAGCATTAAGTAGTCATTGTAGTAAACAGGTCCACGATTTTTGTGCATAGAAATCCTTACAAAATTGCATTTTTAAGCTAGGTTATTATTATTCCATACACTTAATTATGCAAATCAATTTGGCTGTCTTTTGGTCTCACAGTAGAAGACTTTTTAATCTTACGCGCAAGGCGTCCAAAGAGCTGCTTCATATCCTTTAACACCATCATCATTGAGGGAATAATAAACAAGGTCAGCAGTAAAGATGCAGTTAACCCCCACCCCATCGCAAAGGCCAAAGGCTGAGTAAAGCCTGACTCTCCACCAATGCCATAAGCCGTAGGAAAAACGCCAATCAGCGTACAGCTGGCCGTTAATATAATAGCCCGAAGCCGGCTACCAGCGGCTTCAATTAAAAGCTCAGCTGACTCGATGCCAAATTTCTTCCAGAGCAAATTCACTTGATGCACCATAACAATACTGTCATTCACAGCTACGCCCATTGTACCAATGAGCCCAAGCATCACCATTAAACTGAGCTGCATGCCATGTAATTTGAGGGCCCATATAACACCAATAACAGCAAATGGAATCGGTAAACCCACAATAAGCGGCTGTAAAAACGAACCCAAAGTAATTGCCAAAATTAAATAAATACAAATTCCAGCTAGTAGCACAACTTTCAATGCCCAGGTCCGCCCTTTTTTATCTTGTTCGTTAGCATCTACAGTTTGAATATTAAGACTAGGGTATTTTTGCTTGAGCGGAAGAATAATCTCCGACAATTCTTTTTGTATCACTAGCTCATTTGTTGTTTTACCATCGTATTTAAAATCTAGCTTTAAATTTCGGGTTCCATCTTTATGTTCAATACTTTCAGAAAAACCGGTTGAAATCCAATTTCCCAGCTGACTGAGTGCAATTTCTTGCCCATCATTAAAAGGCTGAATTTGCAATTGATTCAAGCTCTGTACGCTTGGAATTTGATACTGCTTTGGTTCTAAATAAATATTCATCCAGCGGCCCTTACTTCGGGTTTCAAGTATTTCATAGGGACCAGTTAACGATTGAATTTGCAAACCAAGCTGTTCTTTGCTGATTCCCATATCTGCTAACTTCTGTCTGTTTATATCAAATCGAAAAGTGTCGGGACCATCATTCTCTGGCAAAACATAAGCTACATTTTTACTTGCGAGCTTAACTAATTTTAAAATCTCATCCCGTGCCTGAGCAAAACTTTGCTCATCTTTTCCATCAATTTTTATTGTAGCCAAATCTGTTCGGCGTTCATTCGAACCTCTCTCACCGGCCACAAGTGAGATCGTATCAATTTCAGCAGGCTTGTAAGTTTTTAAAATCTCATCAACTTCTCGTTGTACCGTGTCTCTTAAACGCTTTGTATCAACTTGCTTTTTATCAAGTACAAGTCGCATTGTTGCATACTTTGCTCCACGATAAGATTTTCCTTGGCTATAAACCCAACCCAAGTTGGTTTCAATAAAATCAAGTTGATCCTTTGGCAAGGCTAATACTTTTGTATGCAAGGGCTTAAAAATTTCGATTATTTTTTCATGAGAATACTCATGTTTAAGTGTAATAAAGAGTTCAACCTGCGGAGCATTAATCGATAAATTAAAATTCTGAGGCATCTTGGCCGCTGTCATAAATGTAAAGACCAACACTCCAATTGAGACCAGACCATATAAATAACGAAATTTAAGTGTATGCTTTAAAACTATCTTGTAACGACTAGATAACCAAAAAAATAAATTTGTGGCCTTTTCAGCTTCTGGCTTTTTTACGTAGTGCTGTAAATGGTTTGGTAAAATAAAAAATGTTTCAAACCAACTGAGCAGTAAAGATACACTAATCACAATTGGAATAGCAAAAAAGATTACAGATAATTCACTATCAATAAGTAATATCGGCATAAACGCACAAATGATTGTCAATATAGTCGCCGTCACGGGCGCAATGAGCTCTTTGGCTGCAGTTGACGCTGCGTTTTTAGGTAGAACACCTTCTGCTAAAAGTTGATTGTATCTCTCAGCAAAAATAACCGCATCATCTACCAAGTTCCCTACCACCAGAATCATGGCGATAAGTGAAATTAAATCAATCGAGATACCTAGTAGTTTTAATATAAAAAATGTTCCAAAATATGAAATCGGTAGGCCAATGGCCGTCATGAGCGAGGTTCTCCACCCCATTGTTAGGCCCAAAACGATGAGCACCAAAAGAAGTCCGCCCATACCATTTGAAAGTAACACATTGATCTGCTGATTAATAAAATAGGGTCCATCATGAAGTACTCGAATATCGACACCCTTTGGTTTTTCGGTATCAGCAATTACCTTTTGAACCAATTCAAATGTTTTAATAGAATCTTCACTTACAGTTTTAAATAAAGTCAACTCAGTGGCTTTTACACCATCCAATAAAAATTGATACTTATCATTTTTAGATTGCTCATACAGAACCTCAGCCACTTGTGAGATCGTCAATTTATTACCTGTTCCGTTATTTCGAATCTGGACATTTTTTATTCTATCTAGATCAGTGGGTGAACTCGTGTACTCTAAAAGCCAACTTTTACCACTCACAGAATTATAACCTATGGCATTTGAATTCAGCTCAGTACGAATAGCACTACGAATTTGAGCTACTGTTACACTCAGTTGATTTAATCTCTCTTTATCAAACTTAATAAAAATATGAAAAGGCTTGAGTGTGGAGTCGAGCTCAGCAACTCCCTTAATAGCCTTAAGTTTTGCATTAAGTCCCTGCATAAAATCATGATGCGCTTCATTTTTTTCATCTAAACCAGTAACACCAAGATTAGCTAAAAAAATCTTACTGTCATTCCGCTGTGAAACCTCTAAATTGCGAATATCAGATGGCAGCAGCCTCAACTCTGATTGAACGGCTGCACGTGCCTTTTCTATTTTTTCAGATATGTTTTTAACAGATAGTGGAAATTTAAGAGTTATGCTCATCGAACCTGCACGACTCTTTGATGTCATCTCTTCAAGATCTGGAATATCCCTTAAACTTTCCTCTAAAGGTGACGTGATGAGCCTTTCGACTTCATCCGCAGAAGCATTAGGGTACGAAAGACTGACGTTTACGTTGTTAAATTGAAAAGGCGGATGCAAATCTTTTTTCATTGAAAAAAGAGAAATAAGACCTATCACGGCTATAACCACAGAGATCACATTAACCCATTTGGTTTTTTCAATAAAAAGGTCTATTAGCTTGTGCATGCTGCGGCCCTTAGAAATAAGTTTCTACAAAATATTTAAGTGAAATATATAGCTCATTTAGTTGAATTTATACAGCCAATTAACCAAACCCACCATCACCCGCGTGTCTTTTTTACAGTAATCTAAAAGAGCTGACTTCAATTCGTTTTTACGAGTGGCCGATGCTGAAGGATTGATCAATTCCTCAAAGCTTCTTTGAGCAGCTCCGCCATCCCCTACTTGCATATTTTTATAACTGAACTCATCACCCAAAATCGCTGGTCCTACACTTTTAATGCTATAGCTATCCCCAAAGGCTTTATCATAAACCGCTTCGCGAATAAGTGGCAAAGGATCGACAATTCGTTCACGAATTCCACGCAGAGCCTCTTTAAATTGTGGTGCAAAGTCTTCTAAGCCTTGAATCACACTGGATTCAAATTTACCAAAATAGGCCACCACAGATCCCTCTTCACCACATGACTTAATCAATGCGGCAATCAAACTTAATCGAGGATCACTTGCGTCTGCATGCAAAAACTCATGATGAGTCAGCTCCGCATCTAAAGATTTTAAAATATGCACGCTAAATTGAAACGGAACTTGCGTAAAAGGACCCGTCCCAACATACCTAGGAATCGCCGGATTAATTGTTTCGAAATCTAAAAAAGCCAATGGAAACTTCCAACTTGAAAGTTCTTTTTTAATTTTATCCGCATCGATAAATCTTTTATTAGTTTTTAAAGCCTGCAAACAAATTTGCTGTTTTTCATTTAATTCTTCACTAGGAATATCTTGAATATTAATATAGCCCTTATTGTACAGTTCCCACTTTTTGTCACGCAAACCCGGGATACTAAAAACACTCACCGCCGGAATTTTTTTCTGTTCCCAGCAATGATCCATAAACTGACAATCCCGTGGAGTAACACAATGGGCGCCTAAATTAATATCCGGCAC
>JBBTEQ010000035.1:0-5808 GCA_038042235.1 Bdellovibrionota bacterium
ATGAGACGTATACAATTTAAACCAACGAGCACTTGAGAGTCGAAGGCCAGAAGTTCTCAAGCGGAACGCCACAATACAAAAGCGATCTATAAAGCCACACGAAAGTGAATAAGTCTTGCATAAGATAAGCCAAGCAGAAGTAGTGCGGTGTCTAATTTTGAGAAATATACTTGGGCTGTGGTACAGGTAGAGTTGATCATCGTCGTCTTGGACACAATAATGTCTTCGACACGAAAAGATTGTATGCTGAAGCTGCCACGGAAAAAGTCGTTAGAGATGTTACGAATCCGTTTCAGTGATTGGAATACCGAGCGTCTTCGGACGCTTTTATTTTTCCAGAAAGATTGGGTCCTTCGTCGGGAACGGACCCCTCAGAATGGGGTGACAGTAACGAATGGCAGCCAAGATCCGATGCCTGTTTTGGGCTGAATTTCACCAATTTCACAGATTTTTTAGCCACGATTTGGCCACGCCAATGCAAGATTCAGAAACGCAATCGCTGGTGTGAAAGAATTTGGCATGCATTTCAAGAAAAAAGGTCCTGGCGATTGACCAGAACCCTTAAAACTAAAGCTTTTTAATCAGCCGCTCCATCAGTTTAAGCATCCCAAGAGCAACCAACCCAAACAAAATGCAGGTCAAAATATAGAATACTGGCGCGAGATTAAAGCTGATGAATCCTTTTTCACCCTCGCACATCAGTTCATCGTAAAGAAATCGACCGCCTCGATCAAGGCAGCTATCAACAAAGAAAAACTTAACAAACTGCAACTGAAAAAACATCGCAAGAGAAACCACGGCCATTCTTAAGAAAATTTTTAATTTATTCATCGATACCTCGCTGGCAATCCGTTCGGAATAAAAGACCCGCATACGCTGCTACACTGCTGACCAGCTCCTGCGCGACCCGCTCGGTTCGCAACCTGGTCCTGTTCACATGCCACTGCTGAGTCACCCTTTACATTTTGGTCAAATGATTCTCTCAGATTACTCAAGTTTTCGGCAGCAAAAACTCCACCTGGACCACGAGATGCCGCTTGGCAGTTGGCCATGCAATGAAAGTATTTATCTCCGCCGATTGTATCAGCACCTCTAGTATTTAAATAGTTTCTTCCAAAATCAGAGGCTCCTCCAGCTGCTTCGCCGACAGGATACAGATAGGTCCTAGGGTCCCACCAGTCACCACGCGCCAAGCCAGTAGGATCAATCCAATTCACGGGGTCATTTGCGACGTACCCATAGAGGTTGGTGTCACCCGCTGCGAAGCCGATGGAAGCCATAGTGCCGCAGGCGAAGCCTGTTACACTATGGCCGATTGGGTTGTTATTTAGTGGTAGGCTTTCTTGTTTCAAAAAACCCCTTCTTTTATTTTCGCGCAATCTTTAACGACTTATCGACAATTTTATTTATTAACTCATTCTCTCTTAATATTTCATTTTCAGAAAGCTCTAACCAAGCATCTTTTTCATGACTAATCGACCCCAATAAGACTTGGTCAAACTCATTTTTGAAAAATACATCTTCGGGAAAATATGGAGCAATCCAGTTATATAAGCCACCCACATCCTTTATTTTAATTATGTTCTGTTGGGTCAAGTTGTATTCAAATTGAGTAACCTGCCCCTCAATAAGTTTTGTTCCAGGCCACTCAGAAACCTTACTAGTTTTGATTAGGCTATCTTTGAGAGATTCGATAAATTTTTCAACTAAACTACTAGTTTGATCGTCTCTAATAATAAAGCAAAACTTTTTAGATTTAATCGATAAAAAATCAATAAGCTGAAAGTAGTCTTCACCAGATATATCTTTTTTAAGATTTATAACTTGGCTCATTTGCACATCCTAATGTGATCAACTGGTCCCACATGGTAATGTGGTTCTTTTCCAAAAGGTCTATTGGGATGAACTTCAGGCCCACGAAATGGAACTTTGTATTCATTTGCCCACCTTCTCATAGTTGCTGCTTGTGCTGGTGTCATTCCAGTTCGTTGCATTTGTTTAGCTATGTCAATTAAAGCCGCCTGATCTGGAGTGTTTTTTACTCCCCTTACAGTTGCCACTTGGACTCCTCCACTGACGAAAAATCCAGCCAAATCTCTAAGTCTATCTTTCTCAAATTGCCCTTGTCCTGGAGTATCTGTTAAGGAGCCATATAGGAAATAGGCTAGTCCAATTACGATAGGAATAGCAAATTCGCCTTCTGGATCAATACAATTCACCGAATCCCCACCACAATACGCATAGAGATTCGTATCCCCACCCGCAAACCCAATAGGGTCTTTAGAAGTCCAGCGGCCAATTTCAGGATCGTAATCCCGCGCGCCGAATCTTACAAGCCCCGTATCCTGATCATAAATTCCGCCCGCAAATCCAAACGGTATTAAATTCTTTCCCTCAATCCGTACATCATGTCCAAATTCATCCATTTCAATTTTTTCAACAATTTTTCCGCTTGAAGCTTCCACAACCAAGCGCGGAGTACCCACTTGATCTGAAATAATCCGGTACTCTTTATTTTGATAAATCATGTAATCTGGCACATTTATTTTTTCACCGTAGATAAATCTTTTCACAAGTTTGCCGCTGCCATCAAGCTCTGCCGCGACTTGAGTTTGGGATTGATAGATAAAGC
The DNA here is from genome assembly GCA_038042235.1 of Bdellovibrionota bacterium. Lineage (GTDB taxonomy): Bacteria > Bdellovibrionota > Bdellovibrionia > Bdellovibrionales > Bdellovibrionaceae > Pseudobdellovibrio. Next base: position 2,633 of record JBBTEQ010000035.1, read on the forward strand.
CCTGCACAAGTTTGCCGTTTATTTTTTTACCGATTCTGCGGTTTTGGCCGTCGATGATGTATTCGATTTTTTTATTGTTGGGCAACAAGACTGATTTTAAATTACCGAAGACGTCGAAATTGTAGCGCGTGGCGTGCTTGTTTTTATGTTTGTGATCATCGTCGTCGTCATCTTTTTCATTCTTAAACTTAGCTATAAGGTCGCCGTTATTATTATACTGGTATGAGTTTTTTCCGTAACTGATCAGGCGGTCTTGGGCATCAAATTTGGCTTGTATATTTTTTCCGTGGTAATTGGCTTCGATACGATTGCCGTTTTGATCAAATTTGTAGGCACGAACCAGCTTAGTGTTTTTATAGGCGGCAATTAAGCGGCCCTGTTTGTCGTATTTATATTGTTTAAGATGTTTATTATTTTCATGATCTTCGGAGTCGTGATCTTCAATTGCAGAAACAACTCTTCCTAAGTCGTCTCTATAAAATTTGGCTGAATATAAATCTTTCTTTTTTGAGGTTTGAAACTTCACTTCGCTCATTTGTCCGAAGTTATCGAAGTTGATTTTTTCGGATACCTCACCTAGGACTGAAGCATTGATATCACCCACAGCATTTCTGGTATAACTTAGGTTGCCGGATTTAATCAGTAAATTATCCATGTCGTAAGATAGTGATATGCCGCCGTACGGTCTGTTTTCTTCTGTTGATACTTCAATTTTAGAAATCGTGGCATCGGTATTATAAAAAAAATGCAAACTGCTGTTGATTGTACCTATGGCATTTACTTGCGTTAAAATATCGCCCACATATTGATAGCGTAAAATTTCATTATCAGGTGAAGTGAGCTGACTTACTAAATTTGAATTTTGCTGATAGTTAAATAAATAATTTCCGCGTGCGGTTCTAATTTTATTAAGTAAGCCTGTTGTATTGTTGTAATCAAAATTAATCTCGGTGCCGTCTGGGCGGTTAATTTGCGTGAGCTGTTTATCTAGATTGTGCTCATATTGCGTGGCTCCTGAAATTTGGCCGCTTAGGTTTGGCGGAATGTAAGCTGATAAAAGTTCTGCTAGGTTAAATCTAAATTCATGGGGGCTTCTCGACGGCGGCGTGATGCTGGCGAGATTACTATTTTTGTCGTAAGCCATTAAAATTATGCTGCCATCAGGGTTTCTGATTTTTATCGGTCGATTAGAATTATCGTATTGATACGAACTTATTAAACCCAGCGGGTCTTTTGAGCTTTGTATATTGCCTTGTTGATTGTAGGTGAATGAACTTTTTCGGTTTTGCTGCGCCACTTGGGTTAGCCTACCCCGAGTATCGTAGCTTAAGTTAACCGGTACCAAGTCGCCGATTTGTATTTTAGAGGCCTGACCTTGTGGTGTAAAACTTACGACCGAAGCCCGATTTAAAGGCGAAGTCGAAGTTAGTGTGCGATTGCTGGTTGAGTAAGTCGAAGAATAAATTCTATCCGGGTCGTTTTGCAGCTTGGTTGTAGTGGTCAGTTGCGTGGCGCTAAGCGGGTTATTGGAGTCTGAAAGAACTGCAATTTTATTTGTTTCAACTTGAATATTAATATTTGAATTATTGATTGTGTAGGATGAACTTTTTTCGTAGGGCGACAGCCAACCAAACCGAGGGTCTTCTGCTTGCATGGATTGCGTTGTCGTTCCAATTGAATCAATTGAGGATTGATTGCCTTGATATTGCACGCTCGAGGTGTAGCTTTGCCCTGTGGGTGCAATGCTAGTATGGATTGCGCCATCAACTGAAGAAATAGTTTTAAATGTTGTTTCCCGACCTAAAGCTGTACTCATATTAACCGTTTGTTCGCGAGTGCTGCTGTTGAATTCTCTAAGTAAACTTAAAAAATCCCCACCCGCACCAGTGTCTTTTTGCACTCTTCCATTAGAATCATAAGTTACAAAACTTTTTTCTCCTTTAGGTTTTTGAAATTCGGTAATCAGGCCTATGTCATTATTTGTGATGTTGTATACTTCGTTTTGCGGACTTGTGGCGCTGGTTAGAAAACCATTTACGTTTAGCGCTAAGGTCGTGACTTGAGCGTATGGCGATTGAATTAAAACTTGATCGTTAGAATATGCAAATGTGGTGCTGTTACCAAATCTGTCAGTAATGGCAGAAATTTTACCATTGGAATTGTAGATAAAGTTGTATTTGATAACTCCAGTCAGAGCATCTTTGGTCTGAATATGAACGCCGTTAGCGTCAAATACATAGATTTCATCGCCGCTACGATCAGGAATTAAAAAAGTATTCTGAGCAGAAATTGCTGTTGTCGGGCTAGCGCCCCCATAACCATAGAAAATCAGTTTTTTAGTTATATCATACTTGTGTAATATAGATGGTAGCCACCCGCCTAATCCAAAATCTTTAGGTTTGTAGGATGAATTACTTAATTGATATTCGCTGTAGTGATTTAAAGTAAAATCTATACCCACGAGCGGTATAGTTTCTTGCAGTGATAGTGTATCCATATTAATAGCCGAGTTCGCAGCACACATCGGGCTGAAGCTATTTATTACCGCAATTAAATCCGGTAACGAGGCGATACTTGCTATCTGTGGAAAACTATTACTATTATTAGCTAAATTCGATTCAAATAATTTATTATCGTGATTGATTGATGTAGCAAGACTGATCACTCCAACGTCGGTCTCCTCAAAACTAAGTTCAAATGAAACACTTTTGTTAGTAACTAAAGACTGCAAAGAAACTTCTTTGGTCAATATGTGTTGTCCTGCCACTAATTTAGCTGTAACAAGTGTGTTTAAATCACTTAGGGTCGGATCTTGATTAAAAGTTATACTCACCAGTATTTCTATATTAACGGTACCTCCGGTAAAAATAATCAACGGCTCAGTATTGATTCTACTGTCGAAGACGACGCCACCAGAGGAAATCTTAACTCCATCGGTAATTAAATCTCGACTGCGAACTTGGATTGCTTGGCTAGATTCATTATTTGCGTAATTACTTTCAATAAATAACCGACTTGAGTTTACATTTGTAACTAAGGTTTTGACCCCCGCTTCGGCAGGAGGAAATGTTACTATAAATGATAAGGTTTTGTTGTTTCCCATGGCGACTAAATCTGCAATTAAAACACTTTGAGTTAATGTTTGTGATCCCGCTTGTAAAGTGACTGGCACAGAA
>JBBTEQ010000036.1:0-8482 GCA_038042235.1 Bdellovibrionota bacterium
GATTCCATGATATCTTTTACTAGGTAAGTCTTCAGGTTTTGAGCGTGGGTTCACCGGGGCTTCTTTGCCTTTTATTTTTTCACCGCTAGGGCTGTACCAATCGTAAGCCATAAAAAAATCATTTCTTAAGTCACAAGAAAACCCGTAACTATCAAGGACTTTTGAGGCGCGAAATTGCTCTTTAGGGATACCCGTTATTTTATCTGTACGTAAAAAAAACCTGGAACCGCCATGACCTAGCCCGGTATCAATCACCAAAAATTTATCTTACGGCTTCAGCTTAATTGAATCTGCATTATTATAGTCATCCCTGGTTATCACGGGATTTTCATAGTAGTTGAAGCCTTCAAGATTTTCAATTTTTGGTTGTTTTGCACTTACATTAATTCGGGCAGTACCACCGCTTGCCAAATTGATTTCAATAAACTTAGCGCTTGTGGATTTAATACCAAAGTTTTCAATTTTTGCAGTACGAGGCAATAGAAAAAACGTTTTAACGTTTGAGTTGGCGGAGTCAGAACCTTTACCCGGAAAATGGGTGCTGACTGTTAAGGAGCCGTCTGATCTAAATACATAACTTCTTTTAACATTTTCTTCATCACTTCGGCTTATTAGAATCGTGCAATCTCCCGCTGTATTGAGCTGCTGGTACCTGGCGCTGCCAGCATTTTCTGATGGTATTTCTTTACAGAACTCGGCTTGCGCAGAGAAACCCAAAAGTTGCGTCTGTATGGCGACTATCCCGAGTAAGAATCTTAATCGAAGTACATTCGTCTTTATTTATTTTTCAAGTTCTTGTAAGCCCTGTTTAATATCTTTTACTACATCACTATCAAGTGATGGAACAGCGTAAGTGTTGTTCCAATCGGGAGCATAAAAGCGATAGTAATGGTATTTACCATTGACGCTGCCTTTTGTCGACCCGCCATTACCGCGAACAGCGCGGTTGCCAGAAGTGCCCATCCACCAGCGAGTGTGGTAAGGTAAATCTTTTCTTGGAATAGCCGAAATGTTTTTAGCTTTAACTTCGACATCTATGGCTTTTACATTCGGTGCAATTTTTGCGGCCAGTTCTTGTGCTCTCTTACCAATTGTATAGACTTCCTGGGTTCCATTTTTCATAACTTCTTTAATTAATTCAGTAATCTTTTTTTCAACAACGGGGTTATTTAGAAGTGCTTCGTCATAAGTGCCTTTGCTATCATCAATAAGAGTGTCAAACGGGCTGGTGCGAATAATTGCGTAATTGTCTCGGACTCCTTTTGCTTCAAGCCAAGTTTGTAGTTTTTGGCCCACTTCTCCGGTTAAGGCGCGTCCCGAGAAGAAATCATCATGAGAAGTTTGATCCGCAATAATTAAAATTTCTGGGTTCTGAAGATTTCCACGATAGAGGGATGTGGGACCAAAAGACGAACTTTGAGTCTGTGCAAATAAGTCTTCACTCCAACCATTCATCATCATGTCGGCTATCCTGCAAGGTGATTGCTTTGGGTTATAGTTTTCACAAGGACCTGGGTCATAAGCATCAGCCATTGGTGTACCATATTTTGGTGGTTCCCACGGCATGTCCACTCCGGTTTTGAATCCAGAATTGCTAAGACCCGCAGAACTTATTTTGGAATATTTTTTATTACCAAGAGCGGCCTCATTATATTTTGCGGATTTGTCGCCATAAACTCCATTAGTTGAAAAAACCTGAATAGAGTCTGCTTTCCAGCGATTGGAAGTCGTGCCGGTTGCACCCATTTGCTTATTCGTACCAAAAGCAAAATCACGGTACGGTACTCCAGCATCTTTATAATTATATTTTGCCCGCATAATACTTAATCGAGCTGACTCGGATATTTTTTTGCCTTTTTCATCTACATCATCATCTGAATCAAATGGAAGCCAGTTTGGATTTTGTTGTTTAAATTCAGCTACGCGATTTGCAGCGCTGGTAAAACCATTAACGATGTTTGCAAGTGCCCCTGTTCCGCCATTTGCTGCACTGGCTCCTCCGGGATGAGGAACGCCGATAACAAGAACTTTAGGTACACTTTTTCCTTTTACAACCATATTTGCGGTGTCGCAATTAGCTAATTCTTTTGCAGCAGAACAATTTCCACCGCGTGCATTAATCCAAGTTGCTAAAGAGGCCTTACCTCCGCTACCGACACCCATAAATAAAGCCACTGAGCCAGAGTTTTCAAGCAACATATTATCAAAAAGTTCATGACGGTATTTAACGATAGGGCTAAGTTCAGGATTTTTAGTGCCGATACCTTGTTCAAGAAAGTTGAACTTTGGGTCACCATCTAACTGGCCATTTATTGTATAAACAAAAGTATTCATAAAAAGATAACTGCGAAAAATTCCGATATGATTTAAAAATTTCTGGGTTTTAGTACCTGTTGATCCGGTAAAGGCGCGATTAGAAACATTTTCATCTTGCGCTCCTTCTTGGCCCACAACAAAAACCTTTACTTGGTTTTTGCCCAAACGCCCGCGATACCACATAGGTCCCATTTCCCAGCGAAATTTTTCTCCGCCACCACCCAGAACCGCTTTACCCACTTGCCGGTAATTCGGTGCACTGGCATAGAGTTTGGCCCAAGAAGAATTTTTTGGCGCTCCTGGATCATAGTCTGCACGATTTCCTCTTAGTTTTTCGTAGTGCTCACTGGCTGCAGCAGGGTCGCGTAAAGAGGTTTCGTGACTTGTATCAGTGTAATTTTTATCGACACTTGTGCAGGCCCAGAGTAGACCGATAATTGGGAAAAATAATAGCAGTGTTCTTTTCATGAGATCTCCTTAAAGAAAGTATAAAGTATATAATTGCATGACTTTTATTTTCGAATAAATTTAGGTTAAATAACCCGAGCTTTATTTGCAAGACCAGTTCAGGTTATCGAACTGGGTATAGGTCTCTCTGGTTTTATGTCTAGATTTTGCAACTGCGAACCCCTTCAGATCAAATCTAGATTAGTATATTTATATATCTAAATCGTTGGAGGAATGCCCATGCTTTTATCTCGCAAACTACTTATTTCTGTTTCTGTACCGTTTATTATAGCCGCAATAGTCGTAATAATTTCAAGCTGTACTCATTCTGACACAAGAAATGGGGAAAGAACTCCCACGGCTGTGCGAGCATCAAATAAGCCGTTAATTTTAATTGGTAATATACCTGGTCAGTATCTTAGCAAAGCAAAAAGTAAATTCTTTTTAGGTTATGTCGAGGTTGGTGTTGACCAAAGAATTACGGGTCTTGGAGCCTTAACAGCGGGCGAGGTCAGTGCATTTGTTGAAAAAGAAAAAAGCAGTAAAACAGTAGTGGTTTTGAAATCACCTAATGCTAAAGGCTTTGATGCTATTTACCCGGGCTTACTTAATTTACATAATCATACCAAACAGAATGTTTTGCCAACGTGGCCGGCAGCCAAAGGACAATTTCAAAATCGTTTTGAATGGCGTGACTGGGGTAATTATAAAAAATCTGTTAGCCAAAATATGAACCCTTGGATCAGTTATGGTGGAGCCATGAATTGTGCCGCATTTCGTTGGTCTAATTTGCAGAATATGATTAATGGTACTACTTATCTACAGGGGCCGAGTTCTTGTATCAGTGGATTTGGAATTTATAAAGTCGAAGATAGCACGGCCTATGTGTCTGAAAAGGCCGCTGTTCAGGCTCCGACGGATTTAGTTTATCCACTTGAAATGGCTTATGTTTGGAATGTATTGAAAAAAGATATTGATGGCGGAATGACTTACGAAAAGGCGTTACTGAAAGATATTAAATTACACTGCGCTGGAGATGAGATTAATAAAGTCACGGTTGATAATATTAATACTGCGGTTGGAGTAAAAATACTTTCGAATAAAAAAATTCTTGAAAGTTCTTGTACAAAAGAAACGGCCACTCTTCACCCCAAGTTTATTCGCTACATTTATTTTATACACAAAACAATTGCAGGCAAAAAAGAATATATAAAATCGGCTAATCGCTCAGCGATTATTGCTCATTTAGCTGAAGGTCGCCGCAATGATCCTTATAATCAGACTGAATACCAAATGATTAAATTGTTAGGTCTTAATCAACCCCATGTTAATTTTATTCACGGTGTGGGTTTACGCACTCAAGATTTTGCCGATTTGGCTAAGAATAAAATGGGGCTTATCTGGTCTCCGTATTCAAATTTACTTCTTTATGGTGAAACTTTGGATATCGAAGCGGCAAATAAAGCTGGGGTTGTACTGAGCATTGGTTCAGACTGGGTGCCAACAGGAACAAAAAGCGTTCTTGAAGAAATTAAAGTGGCGGCAAGTTATGTAGATCGGACTTCTACTTCTGATAAAAGCCGTAAGTTAAATAAAATTTTTACTGATGAATATCTTTATAAAATGATGACCGAAAATGCAGCTAAATTAATTAATCACTGGGAAATTACAAATGCCGAGGCCGGCGTTGGGCAGTTAGCTGTCGGCGCTATGGCCTCTATTATTTCGACGAGTATTTTAAGTCCAAATCCCTATACGAACATAGTACGTAAAGTGACTGAAAGGGAAATTAATCTGGTGGTGGTTAATGGCAACCCCATTTATGGAAATATTAATTACCTTGAAGAAGCCGGTATAACAAATGAACAATATGAAATTTTTTCGAATGAGATTTCAGTCCAAAATGCTAGTGCCGTCGAAAAAATCTACAATGCCGGGATTCTTAAGCCTGATCTTGAAAAAATGAAAGCTTCTGATACTGAAGCGGGCGGCACTGAAGAGGATGGTTCTGGCGGCAGTACTCAAAGCTCAGCTTTTTTTAATAAACTTGCAATTGATATTCGTAATTACGGCAGTAAAATTTCCCGCAAAGATGTATGTCAATTTAAGATAGCTAAGGCATTTGTAAATCCGAATACAAAAACAAAAGAAGTGATAATAGGTAAATTTGCACAAGACACCGGGCTTGATCTTGATAAGGTTTCTGACATTCAGCTTTTGCTGGGAGTTTCGTCCTTGACTCAATCGCTTAATCGACTTTCATCACAAGGTGATCCTAATTTTGCGATGGGTTACTTTCCAAACCTTTACACTTGTAGCGATGAAGCGGATAAAAATTCGCACAGACATTTGAAATACGTAACCTCAAGTGGAAACGATGAGCTCAATAAAAATATGGCAGCAGCTACTCGAGCCGAAAACCGCAAAACGGTTCCTAAAACAGCAGAAACACTGGCAGCTCAATACGGCCTTAAGTTTGAAGTGAAATAGTTATACTTGTCGGCGCAGTATTTTAGCCTATTGGCTGCGCCACTTGAAAGTGCCAAGAATCTGATTACATACGGCAAGAGTTTTATCAAAACTATCGAAGTCATCTGCGCAGGTTGCAATAATCATTTTACCTTGTTTGTAGAAAAAAATCTGGCGGGACCTGGTGGATTTGTTTTTTTGATCTAGATCAACAATTACAGAGGGCACTTGGTTTTTATGGTGCGATTGTAAACCACTGACTTCAAAACCATATTGATTATAGTCGCGTAAATACTGTCGCACATATTTTTCAAGCTGGGTTTTAACCGATACATTTTCTAATCTGAAAGTGAGTAGGGTTTTATTAACTGTACCCAATTCAATGGCTTTTTCATTAGTTTCTAAAGTTTTTTTATAAATCCAGTTGAGCGGCATTGTGCTGAGTTCAAAACCCATTTGAGCTAAAGCCATATTGTTACTGGTTTGATTAATTATTGACGACCCTGTTAGTGGGTGGGTGGAGGCAAGAGCCAAGCTAAGGAGTAAGCTAAAGAGCGTAATCATGCGATTATTCTACCTGATTATTATGATTTTTCAAAATCTTAGTCATCAGGCTTGAATGATTTACTTTTTTTATTGTATTTAAGTCAAACCAGTTCGATTTAAGCGATTTTTTAAGAACAATTTTATGGATTTGGATATAAATGTCGTACTTGGTAACAGAATGTTTTAAGTCATATTTCATAGGTTTTTTATTAACGGCTTTGGCCTTACTGGGTGGAAAGAGCAGGTTAGTTAAAAAAGGCGTTACAGTATTTTTTTCTAAATAAATTTTATTATTTTTAATATGAACATTCATTTGCCAGTGCCAGAGTTCCCCTTTTTGTTTAGGTTTAGACAGCGGCAGCAGTTCAATTAAATTATTTTTGCGGGCCTCACATTTTGTTTTCCACGGGCATAATAGACATAAGGGTTTTTTCGGCGTACAGACAGTGGCGCCCAACTCCATCATTCCTTGATTAATTTCAGAATTGTATTTTGTACTAGCAAGCTCATCTGATAAATTTTGTAGCTGTTTTCGATCTTTGGGAAGCCACCAGTTTAACTTAAATCCGTGCACACGTGATAAAATACGGATTACATTTCCATCCAGCACACCGACAGCTTCATTGTAAGATAGACTTGCAACGGCACGTGAAGTGTAGGGGCCAAAACCGGGAAGCTCAAGCAAGGACTCGGCCTTTTGAGGAAAACCCTGGGTAGAAATGAGCTTAGCCGATTTGTGTATATTGCGGGCTCGCGAATAATAACCAAGGCCGGCCCACATTTCGAGAACTTCGGATTCACTGGCCCGCGCTAAAGTTTCAACGTTAGGAAAGTGGCTCATAAACTTTTCATAATAAGGAACCACTGCGGCTACAGTCGTTTGTTGAAGCATAACCTCTGATATCCAAATACTATAGGGATCGCGATTTTTGCGCCAGGGCAAATCACGTTTATTGACTCTGTACCAATTGAGCAGTTCTTTACGCAACTCTTCTGCTAATTTCTTTTGCATGGTGTTGTATCTTAATTGATAATCAGTTTGAAACCAAGACGAATATTGTCAATAATGTTTAAAGGTGCCAGCTACCTATGAAAGTACAAAAATGAATGAAGAATATAAACCCCTTAGTGGTCGCGATTTTCCAAGATTTTCAGGTATAAAAACTTTTTTCAGACTGCCTATTGCAGACATACAAGCCAAATTTGATGTGGCTTTGTTTGGTATACCCTATGATGGTGGCGTTTCTTACAGACCTGGGGCACGTTTTGCGCCTTCATTAGTGCGTGAGCTTTCAAGCCTTGGCCGCGGCTTTCATATGAGCCGTGGTGTTTCCGTATTTGATAAATTAAATATTGCTGATATTGGCGATTGTTCGGTTGTGCCAATTGATCAGGTGCAAACTTACGAGAAAATTGAAAAATTCGTTTCACAGGTGCTTTCAACTAATAAAAAATTTATTTCTGTTGGCGGGGATCACTCGACTACTTTACCAATTTTGCGGGCGCTGAAGAAAAAATATAATACAGCATTAAATTTAATTCATTTTGATGCGCATCTTGATACCTATCCCGCGGCTTGGGGTTGTGAATATCATCATGGTGCTTTTGCAAGACATGCTGTGGAAGAAGGCTTGGTCAACCCGGCAAGTCTATTGCAAATTGGGATACGCGGCCCGTTGGCTGCGGGAAGCGATTTAGATTTTGTTAATAAACATAAGATCACAATTAAAACAGTTGATGATATCCGCAGTGGATCACTGACTGATTTTTTAAAAACTTTGCCAGTTTTTAAAGGCCCCACCTTTATAACTTTTGATATTGATTGCTTAGACCCGGCTTTCGCACCTGGCACAGGAACTCCGGTTCCGGGCGGATTAACTACTTATGAAACACAAAGAATTTTACGTGCTCTTAAAATTGAAAACCTCGTGGGGGCCGATATTGTTGAAATCTGCCCTGCCTATGACCCAACTCAAATCACTGGGCTGGCAGGAGTTGATACCATGTTTGAACTTCTTTGCTTAATGGCTGCGTCATAAGGTGCCAGCTACCTTGGAAAAAGCGATTTTAGCCGCGGGATGTTTTTGGGGAGTTGAAGAATTGCTTCGAAGTTACAAAGGCGTGACTAATACAGAGGTTGGCTATTGTGGTGGCGGTCAAGAGGAAGCCGATTATAATAAGGTCAAAACAGGTCAAACTGAGCACGCCGAAGCTTTATTAGTAGAATTTGATCCCAATAAGTTATCCTATAAAGAATTAATTCAGGCTTTTTTTAAATTGCACAACCCGACTACTAAAAATCGACAGGGAAACGACATTGGGCGCCAGTACCGCTCAGCTATTTTTTATTTTACAGATAAGCAAAAGGCCATTGCAGAAGAAGTTAAAAACGAATTACAGAAGTCAGATAAATGGAAGCTACCGATTGTTACTGAGATTGTTCCCGCTGAAACCTTTTATAAAGCCGAAGAATACCATCAAGACTATTTACAAAAAAATCCCAATGGCTACACGTGCCATTTTTGGCGCGAGTAGTCTAAAGGTGCCAGCTACCCTATGGGTTGCTAGATTCAAGCCTAAATACAGGAGTACTTATGTCGTCAGCGGTTGACTGGTCTAAAGCAAAAATAACTGAGCAAAATCCCATAGGATTATATGGTGTTGATTTTATAGAGTATTCTGGAACCGATGCGCAGTATTTTGA
>JBBTEQ010000037.1:0-18957 GCA_038042235.1 Bdellovibrionota bacterium
AAAAGTAGGGTCGTTATACTGCTTGGCCACAAGTTTGTACTGCGAGCCCGACATTTGATTAAAGGCAGTTAGGTTTTGCAGAGCCGAATTATCAAAAGATTGGCTTCCTTGGCTCGGCTGATTAATTGTCGTAGTTGCAGTTCTTGCAGTTGGCTGTGTAGGGGCATTATCTATATTCAGGGGCTCGGTGAGTTTAGTTTTTGCCAGGGCTTCAGTAGGTTGCGGGATAATTGCTGGTGCAGAGCCAACAGAGGCGATGCCTCGTGTAGGTTGATTGCTATCACTTTTGTTATCGGTAGCTGGCTGCCTAGTTGGTTTAGCTTGCGGGTTAGTTGCGATATCACGAACTTCTTTTGTACTAACAAGGCTCAGAGCTTCTTTTACGGGCGTACTAGTAGTTGCGCTAGCCAAAGTAGAAACACCGCCAATTTGCATTTGTTCAGCAGGTTTATCAAAAACTGGCGAGAATTTATTAGCCAAAATTTCTTTTATCGGATAGGCGGCGATCTTGCTGTTGCTGGCTTGAGCTTTGATAGTTGTGGCCTGTGCTGGATTAACCGCTAGGGCCATCGCCGTATTTAAACCAGTTGTCATACCGGCAGCAGCTCGATCAAGCGCGGTCGTAACCCGATCAAGAGATTCTCTGACTTCGGGAGTAGCCACAATAGTTTGTCGCTCACCATAATTTTTTGCAGTGTCAACACCATCCCTGTTTTGTAGTGTGGCATTAGCAAGAGTTGAAACATCCGTCGGCGCTACGGGAGTAAAATCTTCGGATTTGATGGTGTTTTGTAGATTTGTAGCGATTTGGTTTTGTTGAGTTTGATCGGCTTGGATTGTTGCTGCATCGAGGGTAGTGCTAAGACCAAATCCGCGGTTTGAGTTGTGGTTCTCGCGAGAGGATTCTTTTGTTTGTAGGTCAGCAAATAAAACAGGTTTTTTATCAGTTGTCGACTGACATAAATTTAAGATGTCCGCACTTGTAGGTAGTTTTTTTGTTGTAATATCTTGATCCTTGCAAATTTCTTCAAATAACTGCACTGAGGCCTCGTCTAAACAAGCTTGGTTTTCTCCTAGTGGATATTGTTGAGCACCATGGTGAAAAAGCTCATGGTTTAGGGCTTGTTTAAGATTAGATTTTGCGACATTAATTGAAAGTTCTGCGGGATTGGCTTTTTCATTGTAAGAGGCCATAGCAGGTGCGTCCTTTGGCTCCAGTTTGCACTTAATTTTTAAGGGTTCTGTGCCATTTGAAATTTTATCGACTAAGTTTAAAAATCTTGCAAAAACCGCAGTAGCATTATTTTGTAAAAATTGATCTCGATCTAAAATTTTTTGCACTTCAGGTTTTGTGAAGCAAGAGGTGAGCGATGAGGATTTTTCATTAAACTCTTCAATTAATGTAGTTTCTAAATCTTGTTTTTCTTTTTTCGTAACTTTTTCACATGTGGCCTTATCTATTAAATTAACAATTTGAAATTTACCAATTTTTTTAACTATTTCTCTAGTACCAATTCGCTCAAGCAGAGGTTTATAGCCGGTAACGCAAGCATCATTTTCAGATGAACTTTTATAATACTTCATTTTTCTTTTTAAATAATAGCCTACTTGTCCAGGAGCATTCATGTCGCTACTAGCCACGGCTTTATAAAAAACAGAATGATTAAGGTTTTTGTCGGCTTTTGATAATTCATAAAGCCGCTTGGTTTTATTTTGATTTAGCATCAGGAAAGTATTGTCTTTCGCAAAATGCAGATTAATATTTTTTTTATTCTTCGAAATCAAAATCTGACTGCCTTTATAGGTGTATTCACGATAGTTTTTATAGTCTTTAACAAAAATCGTCTGATCAGTGTTACTAAGGTCTGGCTTGTTTTTGGCAATTGCATAAGTTTGAAATGACAGAACTAAAAAAAGTATTAGTAAAAGGTATTGAATATAATGTTTAATTTTAAAAAACATAGAGCGCATTTGTTAGATATGTTATCAATATTAATATGAGATTACTAAGCATTCTTTTGCTCTGCTTTCTTTGGTCGAGCCTAGCATTTCCGCAGAACAATACTGTGTCTGACTCTACGCAAATAGATACGGATCCATTTAGAATAGTTTCTACAGATTTCAAGGACAAGCGAGAAACAATTGTCGAAATTCATAATATGCCAAGAGTTAGGTCGCAGGATTCGCTTCCTCTTTGCTATGCTTTTAGCGCAGCCACGATAGCTCAAAAAAAAGCATGCGACGCTGATGATGATACATTTCAGGATCGTAGCGATCCAAATTTTTGTAGTAAGATACCACCACTGTCTGCAAAAGAAATTTCACCCTTTAGTATGATGGCATGGGCTAAAGCGCCGATTGGTGGCGGCGATGGAGCGAGTGCTTTAGATAATTCGCATAGGACCTTTAGTTTTATACCAGAGTCTTGTTTGCCCTTTGATCAAATTGCAAATAATATTACGAATAAAGATCCTAAAGCTATTGACAAATTAATGACTGAAATTGATCGCTTGTATAATAAAAATAGAATTGAAAATGAAAATAAAAAAAGAGAAGAGGTCGAAAGAAGAGGCGCAACTGAGGCCGGTGTTGCGATATGCGAGTCTTGCTCAGTTGATAATGCATTAGTAAGGCAAATCAATGATGGCTTTGGAATAGTGGCTTCGGTTCCGACTGTATTTGAAGCTCTTGAAAAAGAGACGTTTTCAGAGTTTTTATACTCAGTTATGTTGGGCAAGCAAGCGTTACTTCCCAAGTGTAAAAAAACCGGCTTTATTCCATTTCCTAGACCAAAGTTTGATGAGTACCCAAAAAGGGAAACAAACGCAAAAAAAAGGGATTTGCTGCCGAAAATTATAGAGGTGCTGAAAACTAAAAACCCAATACAGGTCGGGGGAGTTTGCCTTCAGAAAGATCTCAATACAGGGGGCTGTAAGATCTCACATGCTATTGTAGTCTCCGGTCATAAGCAAGTATGTAATCCCTTAAATCAGTGTCGGGATTTAGTAAAAGTACATAATTCTTGGGGTGCAGAATGGCAAAGAAAATACAATAACGGCTGGGTCGATGCACAGACGATGATTGAAAATATAGATGATTCACCAGCACTTGTTAGAGGAACTTTAAGCTGGTTGCTTTGATTGTTCATTAAATAGCATAATCGCTTATTATTTAATTACTGAAAGATTTAAACCTGCGGATTTTTGCCAACAATGGCTTCAATAAATTCAGGTTTTTCAATTTCAGTGTATCCCGTGGCTAAATACACTTTTGAAAAACCTTGCGCATGAATACGTTTGGCCACTTCAATGCCATTTACGTTTTGAGCCAGGTTCACATCAACATAGATTGAGGTTGATAGATCCACATCAGTTGCAATAGTTAAAAACTCAGCTTCTGTTTTTAAAAGTTTAATGTTTTTGCCTTTTTCTTTCGCGACGATTTGCCAGGTCATATGAATGAGATCATCATCATCAATTAAAATGGCATCATATTTTTTCTTTGGTGCCGCTATTTCTATTGATACAAAACCGGCCATGCCTTTAGGGATTAGTTTAACGCCAAGTTTCGCGCAGCGGGTGCGGATGTGTTCTTCTTCATAACGGCTAGTAACAAGGATGGCATTACTAATTGTACTGCTGCCAAGACTAAGTTCTTCAATTAAATCAAGGCCAGTCATATTTTGATTAAGTAATTCGTAATCAATCAAAAATACTTTCTGCGACGACGCAGTGGTCTTGGTAATTTGCGTTTGAACAAAATTTTTAAACTCATTTCCGGATGTAAAACTTAATAATGAAATACCTGCGTTTTCAGCATTAATAGATTGCAATCGGCCTTTCCAGATTTGATGAATACTTAAGTCGTCGTCTAGCGAGATAACCTGACTGCTAGTTTTTAAAATTAACTTTTCAACAAACCAATCTGGAGTTTGCGCCTTCGGCAGAGTCATTGTAATAGTAGTGCCTATGCCAACTTTCGAAATAATTTCAAACTGGCCGCTAAAACTTTCAATGCATTGCTTAGCATGGTAAATGCCAAGGCCGCTGCCAGCCGTGGCCAGGGTCTCTTTGCCATGTGTAACACCTTTTTCACCGAGATTAGCCAAAATAGCTGCGGGTATGCCTTTACCGTTGTCGCGCACAATAACTGAGACTGTGGTTTTATCACTTTGGATTGAAACCATAACTTTACCATTTTGATCAGAAAAGGCCTCAACAGAGTTATTAATAAGATTAGAGAGAACTCTTTTTAGTTCGTTTGCATTGATTGCTGCAAAATCTCCATAAGAATTGCTAAAATCAGAGATGATTTCAATATTCATTTTGTCACGATATTGAATGCGCTTTTCTGAAATGATTAGGTCAACGACCGACGGAATAAGTTCGATTTGAGTTTTTTGTGCTATGTATTCAGGTTCAATTTCATTCGAAGTAATTTTTTGATGCGAGGGTATTATTATTTGAGACTCCGCACCTTTTTCTTTCGACTTTTGCAGTAGGTCGTTAGCGATATCGTTAATGCGCTGAATGGCTCCTCTGATAATTAGACGTTTTTCTTCGGGAACAGAGTTAAATGTATCCAGCAGCATTGTCAGCGCCGATAGGGGCGAACGAATGTCGTGAGCAACTTGGCGAGCGACAGAAATTAGAGTCTCACTTTTTGATTTTAAAAGTAATTTGTGGTGAGAATCTTCAATTAATTGCTGATATAAATTAAATGTCTCCTTTAGCTCCAAAATTTCATCTTTGCCAGTGGCTCCTGCTACCAGACCAGCTTGAGACCGGACATAATTGATTAAATCTACAATGGGGCGAACTAGTTTTTTTTGAATTAAAATGATACCAATAATTAGACCAAAAATCAAAATGCTGAGCATGCCAATTAAGGTTTGAACAATCGAAGTTTTGGTAATTTGACTAGAATTTACTTCAATTTCAATTTCATCAATTGATGCCTTAGGCGAAATGGCAATCAGTTTTTTAATCGGTGTAATCGAATGAATTAGCTTGTCAACTGAGATATCAAAAACTAAAGAACCCTTTACTCTTGAAGAAGGTCCCGCCAAGTATTGATCGTCGAATTTTAAGTGCCTTCTGTATTGTAATAAATTATTACTGGGCGAAAGCGTAAAACCTGATAGTTGGGGTAAAGCACTCTCTTTAGAGTTTCCAACGAGTAGAATTTTTTTTCCTTGATTGTCAAAAACGCTTATTCCGGTTATCATGTTCAATTTCTGTAATTCATTTAGTATTTTAGTTTCAACAAGATTTTCGCTGAATCCCTTTAAGTTTTCAGAAGAGTAAACAAAGCTTGAGAGTTCATTGCTTTGCCCAATCATATCTCCGAGTTGCTCGATATGACGGAGTTGCAGTGCTAAAATATACTTGGCTTGATTTTTACTTTCATCTTCAATTGCTTTAAACCGTATGCTTTGTTCTGACCAGCCAATAAGTAATAGTGCGATTGAAAATATTACAGGAATAACTGCAACAAAAAATAAAATAATTAAAATAGACTTTCTAAGACTGCTATTTGCCATATCGAATTTTTTTCCACCACATGTTTATTTTACTATGAAGATTGGAACTGGGAGAATAGATCATGATTGCCGATTGTTCTTTTATTCTTGTATTAAGATTATTAAATAATTCAGAAATTTCTGGTCGAAGGTTCATGTTATCATTTATATATGGTGAAAAATATTGAGTTCGCGCCACATTAAATTGTACAACTTTACGGCTCCCTAATGTTTGTGCAAATTCTTTCAATTGTTTTAATCTGGCGCCAGAATGCCTGTTTTTTACTATACAGACGGCATCAAATCCAACTATGGGTGGTCCATCTGGTAGTGCTATAGAAACTGTTTTTTTATCTATAATAGCTCCAGTTTCTCCATGCCAGCCATAGGCTGCTGTATTTTCATTTTTAATGATATCTGCGATAGATGTTGTAAATTCGGATGGCAATAGCCCTAATGATATATCTTTGAGATGCTTAAAATCACAAGCAGGAAATCTGTAAGCATTTTTATTTACAGGACAATTTTTTTGATTTTCAGCCTGAATGCGGGCTAGGGTTTCAAATTTATCGTCAATGGTAGCAATTGTAATTTTTTGTTTTTTTAGTTCTCGTAGCTGAGCTATATTAGTTGGAACATGTAAATTATTCTGCTTTGTATTTAAAACAAAAATTGTTGTACTCCATAGGTAGGGTACGCAATGATCCAATATAGGTTTAAACAGTTCATGATATTCACTATTTATGCTTTTCTTATCAAAGATATTAGTATAAATAACTTTATCTTTCAGTATAGAGGGGATAATTTGATTTGATACAATGACAACATCTATATTTTCTTTGTTAGTAATCAATTGTGAGATTGCCACTTCATTTGACTTATATGTCGTGACATTGAGGTGGTGACCTTCTTTTTCTAAAAATTCCACAGCTTCTTGCGAAAGATACTCCCACCAATTAAGTAATCTTATGGGGTCCTTTTTGTTTATACCACTAGCATGGAAAGCAGAAAATACTAATATAGTAAGTAATGCTATTTTTGACTTCATTTAAGTTCTTTCGTCCAAAAAACCATCTGATTATCAATTGATTTGATCGTGTTATTTGATAAAATGGTTGGCCATTCGTAGTTAATAAAGATTTCTTCTTTTTTAAAACCAACGGCTTTCCAAACCTCATCTGTACTAACATAATCTTTTGGTGTTCTTGGATCATTTTTGTCTCTGACTACTGTTGCAAGCGAAATTTTTTTATAACCCAAATCTTTTGCGAAGGTTTCTTGCTTACGCATCAGATAACTAGCGATTCCTTGTCCTCGATGTTCAGGCTTAATGACTACTTCACCGTAATAATAGAATTCTTTTGGGTTTAATTTTTTTTCTGTAAATTTCTTTGAAGCATTGCCAAGTATGTCAGCATCACTTATCAAAGGAATTGCTGTAGATACACCGACTATTTCATCGTCGCTCTTGATTATTAAAAGCAGGGCTTTGGGGTTTTTTGCAAAACCACTAATGTATTTTTGCTCATATTCTAAGTTGCCCTCATATAAGTAAGGAAATTCTCTGAAATATTTAATTCTAAACGCGGCAATCGCATTTAGATAAAAAATTAAATGATCTGATTTGATAGTTTCTACAGAGTAGCGGTTGCTATTTTTACCAACAAACTCAAGGGCTGAGCTATTATTCATTTTTTGTCCTCCTGTTCTATGCTACTTTAAAAAAGACATTTGCACGTGTTTGCCTTGTTACAATAAACTTCTGTTGCACCTGATTCAAGGGTATACTCTGATCTAGCTGAAAAAATATTCTTTTTCAGCTGATCGGTCAATCGACATATGTAGAATGCAGTTATCGGGTTTCCAACGAGATTCATCACAACAAAAACTAATAAAACCACTAGTATCGGGCGATGTTTTTTTACAACTTATCTATTTTCTGGACACTCACCCCGAACCCCTCAAAACCAAAAAAATCTCCAGAAGTAGTACGACGACAGCTGCAACTCGCGGCGGTAGTATTCAGGTGTTTGTGTGATTAGGTCTTCATAGTATGGTTCCATTTTTAATCTCCTTAGTTAGTTGTTAAACTGAATTCTTTAAACTCCCTATATCAATTAGGGTGCCATTATTAAAAAGGCTCTAGTCGAATATATTGATTCGGGCGTCCAAAATTCCGATTTTCCGGAATCCGATTCTTAGGCTTAGGAATTTAAATATAGGAGTATTCAAACTGGCCCCTTAGAATGTTGAGGTCAATTGAGGGCTGACTTTAAAACTAAGGTCTGGATATTGCGTTTGGCAGTGAGCATGAAGATCAAATGCCCTCAATGCGAAGCTTTATTTCGCCGATCGGAAAAGTACAATAAGATAATCCGAAAGTTCGGACATTATTATCGTAAATCTGATCGAAAGCATGTGCAGCGCTTGTTTTGTAATTATTGTGGACCAGTTTGAGATACAACGAAAAAAACTTAGACAGCCCCTTAGGAGCCAAATCAAAACTACCGCACTTTTAACCAGGACCACTTCTTGCTCTAAAATACTCATAATGAAGTCCCTATTCGTAAGCCTTATTTTACTCTTCCAAAGCACGCTATTCGCCTTTATAGGCGGACAAGTGGCCAAAAAAGGGCAATTTTCGTTTATCGCCATGATTGAATACAATTGCACCACCAGCATAATCGCTGCAAATAAGCTTCTCCTTGCTGCCCACTGTGTAAACCTCATTAAAGGTGATAATAGTCTTTATGTCGGGCAAGAAATCATGTTGTATACATCACCCGTGGTGGTGGGTTCGCAACCCACCAGAATTAAGATTAAAAAAATAGATGTGCACCCTTGGTGGCAAGAAAAAATTAATCAAGGGCTTCACGCCAGTGCATTTATGTTTTCGAATGAAACTTCAGATTTAGCTATTATTACTTTAGAAGAAAACATTAAGACCAGTCCTTCTGTGCAAGTTATTAGTTTTGATTTTCAAGCGTTAAAAATAAAACAGCCGGTCTATGCTGGAGGTTACGGCTGCGAAGAAAGAGAGGTTCCCTCTCGGAATCCAAAATATAAATTCGCTTTGAAACCTGTCAAATCTTTTCGCGGGAATTTTGTCTTTCTAGATACCACTAATCTTAAACCAAAAGGCTCATCAATGGCCTGTGAGGGTGATTCTGGCGGCCCAGTTTTCATTCTAAAAAATAAAAAATATTATATCGTTGGTGTTAATTCGCGAGTTTGGGGCGATAAAGAAAAAGACGGTAGACTTAGCTTTGTTAACATCGCAAAACATAAAGACTGGATTATCAAAATTCTTGCTGACAATTACTAAAATCTTTAGTGTGCTAACTGCATTTTTTTAAAATTAAACTTCCAAACACACGGTGAATAACAATAATCCCATTTAAAGAGCAAACTCCTTAGCCCTAAGTCCGAATGTAATATAAGTACTTATCGAAGCCTGAATTCTTAAGCATAATCAAATTAGTATATATTTTTTGAATTTCCCTAAAAATATGACTACAAAAAGGTTCAGCTCAAATGATAAAAATTTTTAACTCGCAAAAACGTGATAAACACCGAAAAAGCACCTACAAACCCGTTATTCTCGTAACCGGTTGCGGATCCGGTATAGGTCTAGCCATTGCTAAGTTATTATATACGCGAAGAGAATTTAAAGTCTGCATCACAGCTCGTGATAAAAGTATTCCTGTTCTAGAAAGTTTATTTAAACAAGACGAGAGATTTAAAATTCTCTCCCTAGATGTGACGCTTGAGGCTGATCGCGCAAGAGTTATTGGTGAAATCAAGACCGTTTGGAGCGGGGTCGATATTCTAATTAATAATGCGGGTATTTCGTATCGTGCCGTTGTTGAGCACATGGCTGAAAAAGATGAATACGCACAGATGGCCACTAATTATTTTGGCCCAATGGGGATGATTCGACTGGTATTACCTTATATGCGACAAAGGGGTCGTGGTAAAATTATTAATGTGTCGTCAGTCAGCGGAATGTTAGCGATGCCAACAATGGCGTCCTATTCGGCGTCGAAACATGCATTAGAGGGGGCTAGCGAAGCACTTTGGTATGAAGCCAGACCATTCGGCATTGATGTTTCTTTAATTCAACCAGGATTTGTACATTCTAATTCATTTACGAATGTTTATAGAACAGAACTGTCTCGTGTTGCTGAAGGAGATGGTAGCCCTTACTCGGATTTTTATAAGAACATGACTCCATTTGTAGAAAAGTTAATGAATTATTCTCCGACCGGTCCTGATGACATTGCTGTTGATGTTTTACTTATTATTAAAAAGCAAAATCCAATGTTGTGGAATTCAGTTACTTGGGACGCTGTTCTTTTTTACTATTTACGCCGCTTTTTACCGAGGCGAATGCTGTTACCTTTTTTATTTTGGTTTTTGCCGAATGCTAAAAACTGGGCGATTAACCACACCCATCGCCGCGAGTAAGTTTAGAATATACGCTTCATGATTATTATATGAGTTAGTCTTCTTTTTGTTCTTTAGACCAGATCTCATAGCGCAAGCCCGGCACATCATCGCTGAATTGGCAGAAGGCTAATTTAAATTCGGTTGGCAATCTAAGTGAATAATTGGTATCGCCATTATATTCACCCGGGATGCGTGTGATATAAATAAAATCAGTATCTTTTAGAGTTTCAGCGTAAATTTGTCCGCCGCCGATAATCATAACTTCCTCGGGCCATTTACCGTTTAGGGTCATTTTTTCTGCCACGGTGTAGGCTTCAGAAAGTGAATTTACAAATCTTACATTTTCATTTGCAGAATCTGTGCTGCTTTTTGAAATAACAATGTGAAATCTATTCGGCAGGGGTTTTTTAAAACAATCAAAAGTTTTTCGGCCCATAATCAAAACTTTTCCGGTGGTTCTTTTTTTAAAGTAGGCCAGATCTTCTGGGAAATGCCAAAGTAAAGAATTATCTTTACCAATGACTTCATTTTCGCTGACAGCAACAATATGTGATAGAATCAAACTGCAACCTCAGCCTTAATGCCAGGGTAGGGGTCATAGCCGGTGATTTCGATATCTTCAAATTTAAAGTCGAATATATTTTTTACGTTAGGGTTCAGCTTCAGTTTTGGTAGCGCACGCGGAGTTCGCGATAATAATAATTTTACCTGTTCCATGTGGTTAGAGTAAATATGAGCATCGCCTAGCGTGTGAATAAAATCACCGACTTTTAAACCGCAAACTTGCGCTACCATATGAGTTAAAAGCGCGTAGCTGGCAATATTAAAAGGAACACCCAAAAAAATATCGGCGCTGCGCTGGTAGAGCTGACAAGAAAGTTTTCCATTTGCTACATAAAATTGAAAAAAAGCATGGCAGGGCGGCAGCGCCATTTTTTCAACATCTCCCGGGTTGAAGGCAATAACTAAATGTCGTCTTGAGTCGGGATTTCTTTTGATTTGATCGATTACATTTGAAATTTGATCAACAATTTTACCATCTGCAGATTCCCAGTAGCGCCATTGTTTGCCGTAGATGGGCCCCAGGTCTCCGTTTTCAGAAGCCCATTCGTCCCAAATAGTAACTTTATTATCTTTTAAAAATTGAATATTGGTTTCGCCTCTTAAAAACCACAACAGCTCGTAAAAAATCGAACGTGTATGTAGTTTTTTAGTGGTTAAAAGCGGAAAACCCTCTTGTAGATTAAAACGTGATTGGTAACCGAAAACACTTAAGGTTCCGGTTCCGGTGCGGTCGGATTTCTGTTCGCCTTCATCTAACACATGCTTTAGTAAATCGTGAAATTGCTTCATTTAGTTAGCCTATTACTGAGTTACTTTTTTGGAATGCTTGAGTTTTTTTACAGCTTTTTTTACTGCGGTTTTTGCAGCTTTTTTGATGTGTTTTTTCTGTTCTTCGGTTGGCTCGGCTATTGTCCCAATAATGTCCTCATTTTTTTCCATAGTGTCTGTAGTGTGAGCAACATCTTTATCAGGTGATTGAGCCTTAGCCGGGCTTACTACTAAATTTGAAACTAAAAATAAGCCTAAAAACAAAGTAATAAAAACAAATTTCATAAAAGATTTCCTTTATTTATTGAAAATTCTGAACCTGTGCTATGTAGGGTAAGTTCCTGAAATAGCCGTTGTAATCAAGGCCGTAACCCACCACGAATTCGTTGATGATTTTAAAACCTACATAATCTAACTTACATGGAACTTTTAGAGCTTCAGGCTTTTCAAGTAGAGTTACAGTTGTTAATGAAGCCGGGTTGCGGGACTCAATAGCTTTTTTCAGATAGTTCATTGTTAAGCCCGTATCAACGATGTCTTCGACTAATATAACATGTTGGCCCTCAACAGGTGAGGATAAATCCAAAGTGACTTTGACCTCGCCAGAAGAGGAGGTGCCGCCATTATAACTGGAAACGCCAAAAAACTCACAGGTGATGTCGGTGTTAATTTGGCGAATTAAATCAGAATAAAATACAAACGAACCTTTTAAAACACAAATGGCTGTTACTTTTTTACCCTTGAATTGGGCTGTCAAAGCTTTGCCAATCTCACTCACTTTCGCATTAATTTTTTCTTCAGAAATATAAGTCTTTAGCTCTAAATTTTTGGCGTTCATGTTTACTCCCGACCCTATCGATTAGTCGGTTAATTATAGAGGGGTTCAATTATTATGACAAACTCTGTTTTGCGTGTCATAAAATCAGCAGATTTAAAAATTTGGAAAGGGGGCATGGTTAATTTAGCCTGGTCGGCCCTGAAACTATCTCTTTTAATAGCGCCAATAATAAAAAAGGCGGAGCCTTTTGGTAAAGCAAATTCTGCGGGGTAGAATTCACTATTTTGGCTACTACTGCTAGTTACGCTGATGTCGCCCTGAATAATGTCATTTTCGTTCGATTTGTACTCAATTGAGGTGACTAAGCCCAGGATTTGACTTCCGTCGGGGCTCATAGTGCCTGAAAGATTTGAGTTGCTAGTGGCTAAAGCGATTTTAAGATCTGTTGTTTTAAGTATTTGCCGAAAAGTATCGCCACGCTTTTTGAAATCGTTAATAATACCGGCAGAGTAGGTGGCTAAATTTTGGTAAAGTCCTAAATTGGTGCTGTCGGTGATCAGCTTAGACAGCACTTCTGTTGAAATTTCGACATAAGATATTTTAAAATTGATTGAGCTTAAATTTTGAGCGTCGGAAGTGGCAAGACTACTTGAAGCAGAAGCAGTTGCGCTTGAGCTGGCCTCTGCTATTTGACTAGATCCGCGGGCTTGATTTTGAAAGGACTCAGATTGCTCCGGGGCAGGGGCTTCATCGCTGAACTGATTTTTGAGCCTAGATTCCTCAGAGTTGATTTCGTAGGACTGAGCCGAGTTGAGTGATTTTTTAGATTTAGATATTCCTTGAAAATGAGTTATTTTTTGCACCCAACTCTGTGGCGCTTGATTTCGGAAAAGATACTGGCCAACAAAGACTGTGGCGACTATTAAGAGTATAATTTGTACTGCTGCATTACTGAAAATCAATTTAAGGAGAGGTTGCTTTTTTTGTTTAAACGACTGCATATTGATACCGCATTGAGCGCAGTATTGATCATTAGGTTGTGAGAAATTGCAACGAGGGCAATTGACAAGCATGAGTAAACATCCCCTTACTTAGTTTATTCTGCCTTGACGGCGTAAATAAGGCAAAATTATTATATAACCTTAGTCGAGGTTTTATTGAATCAGTTACACAAACCAGTTTTATTGAATGAAGTTATCGACTCTTTTTCGGTATTTGAAAACCATAGTAAACTTAACCGCGACCTTATTTACTTTGATGGCACTTATGGGCGAGGGGGGCATTTTCGTGCGATACAAAAAAAATTTTCGCCCACTATTTCTTATTTAACCGATCAGGACGCTGAAGCGATAAAGCAGGCTCAACAAGAGTGGGAAGGTCCGGTTAAAGCGGGCAAGGTTAGAATTTTTCATGAAAATTTTCATGAATTTGTTCAAAAAAATGTTCAAAAAAATACTGAGCAGGGGTCTTTTGATCTGGTTTTACTCGACCTCGGGGTGAGCTCACCACAACTTGATCAGGCTGAAAGAGGTTTTAGTTTTAATAAAGAGGGGCCGCTTGATATGCGGATGAATCAATCAACCGGAATAACCGCTGCAGAAATTATCAACACCTACTCGCAGGAAGATCTGATTTCTATTTTTAGTTCTTACGGAGAAATTCAAAATCCGGCCCGCGTTGTTCGCGCGATTGTCCATGATCGAGTAACAGAAGCATTCACCACAACTTTACAGCTTTCAGGTCTGATCGAAAGAGTAGATGGGTGGCATAAAAAGGGTTTTCATCCGGCGACTCAATATTTTATGGCACTGAGATTGGTGATTAATCGCGAGCTCGAAGTTATTGAAAAGGTTTTACCCTTGTTGATGAATCAAATGCGGGACAAAGGTCGTATTTCGGTTATAACTTTTCACTCGTTAGAAGATCGCATAGTAAAAAATATTTTTAAAAACTCCCTAGATGGATTTCTAGTTAATAAAAAAGTTATTGTGCCAACTGAAGAAGAATGTAAAATGAATCCAAGGGCACGAAGTGCAAAACTCAGAATTTTTCAAAAAGGCGCGGCTCCAGAAAAACCTGATAAATTTGCGCTGAGGCGTGCGCAAAAAGACGCACAAAAAGATATTGACTAAAAATAACGAGGCAAGATGGGCACAAGCCACATACGGCAACTAAAACCTTTTCTGAGTTTATTATTTATAATTACAACACTGCTGAGTTTAGTGTTTATCAAAATGGAAGAGCGACGCTTATCTTACGTTGTACTTAAAGCCACTCAAGAGCACAAACGTGTTATTGAAATTCAAAAACAAAAAGAAATATCTTTGGCCAAACTGACACGTCCTCAGCTTCTTGAAAATCTGGCGACAAAAAGTTTAACACTTAAACGTGTGACGGCCTCTCAGATTATTCATCTGACTTCGCTGGGGCCCGTTGTTAGGTCCGCCAATTGAAACCAAAAATCATAACGGTTTTTATTTTCATCTGTTTTTTGTGGTCTCTCTTAATTTTCAGAGCGGCCTATTTACAGTTCTTACCGCACAATAAACTTAATTCCTTGCAGGCCCGGCAATTTCAGACGGTCGTTACACTTCCCGCGCGTCGCGGAACAATTTATGATACAAACGGAAAAGAATTGGCCATGTCGGCGCCGTCTTATTCGCTTTATGCGGATCCTAAAATTATTCAGGATAAAAAACCGAACTTAGAAAAATTATCACAACAATTATCACCACTAACGCAACTCAGTTCGCGCGATATTTTTGCTAAGATAAAAGATAAAAGTAAACGTTTTGTTTGGATTGACAGATTTATTGATGCTGGCGCTGCTGAGCAGATTCGCGGACTCAAGATAAGAGGCCTCGGTTTAATTGAAGACTGGAAGCGAGTTTATCCGAACGATGGTTTGCTGGGCTCGACGCTGGGTTTTCTGGGAAAAGAAAATCAGGCTCTTGAAGGTCTAGAGCTTTTTCATGATAAGGCACTTCGAGGTGAAAAAAAAGAAGTCACCATGAGGCGTGACGCCCGTGGGCGTCCGCTGATTCAGGATTGATTGTTATTTACCGAAACTCCGCAAGGTAAAGAAATTAAATTGACGATTGATTCGGATTTTCAATATTTTGTAGAGTCTGAAATGGCTCGTGCAATTAAAGAGTACGATGCCGCGGGTGGTTGGGTTGTGATTTTAGATGCTAAAACTTCGGCCATTCGTGCGCTGGCAAGTCTTCCCTCGTTCGACCCGAACACCCCACAGAATGCATCTGCTTTTGTTCGACGTAACCGTGCTGTAACTGACAGCTTCGAGCCGGGCAGTACGCTTAAAACTTTTGTTATTGCAGATGCCCTTGATAACAAAGTTATAAAACCAAGCACTAAAATTTTCTGCGAAAACTGTCGTTTCAGAATTGGCAAAAGAATTGTCCGTGAAGCTGAAAAATCTCACGCACAGGGGACTATTAGCGTAAGCGAAATTTTAGCCTACTCATCAAATATCGGCACAGCAAAAATCGCCCTAATGAGAGGCGATGATAGATTAAAGGCCGGCCTGTTAGCATTTGGCTTCGGCGAAAAAAGCGGCGTTGAGTTGCCGGGTGAGGCTAAGGGCATAACAGTTAGACTACCTTGGAATGATCATTTGCTGGCAAACATTTCTTTTGGACAGGGAATCACCGCAACACCTTTGCAATTAGCCAATGCCTTTGCCGTCATTGCTAACGGAGGAGTTTTAAACAAGCCCTATATAATTGAACATATTAAAGATGTCGAAACCGGCGAAAGTACAGAAACCAAAGTGCAACAAATTCGTCGAGTCATATCAGAAGACACCGCTGCAAAAATGCGGGTCATGCTGGCGGCAGCAACAACTGATAAAGGAACTGGAATTGAAGCCAGAGTTAAGGGTTATTTTGTTGCCGGAAAAACCGGTACGGCACAAAAAATTAAAACGGAGAGTAAAGGTTATATGAAGGGTGCTTACATCGCAAGTTTCGGCGGGTTTATTCCCGCGAACGATCCGAAGTATGTTATTTTTATTGGTATCGACCATCCTAAAAAAAATAGCTACTACGGTTCAGTAGTGGCGGCACCTTTGTTTGCTAAAATTGCCTCTTATGCAGTAAGAAAATCCGGTGTTAATCCAGAAATTCCTACCGAAACTAATTTAGCTAAGACTTTGATCCCTGCAAATAAAAAAACAGATATCGAAGATAAAACTATTAATATCGGCAGTGAAATCACAGATGAAGTTATTGGGAAATCACTAGCTGAGCTGACTGAAGTGGTTCCTTATTTAAAAACTCTGAGTCTGCGAGAAGTTATCAACATTGCATCTGAAGAAAAAATAAATGTTAAATTTGTCGGCTCCGGAAAAGTTGAATTTACTTATCCCGAACAAGGGCAGCCTTTAAATGAAAATCGCGAAGTAACGGTTATATTGCGGTAGATATTTCTTTTAAGTTTATGCGGCCTCAGCCAAAGCTTTACAAACCTTAGCAAGGCTTTCCAGCGTAGGGTTCGCATTCGGCGCCATCAACTTAAACAGCGCGCGTCTAGAAATGCCAGCATCCTTATAAAAGTTATCTTTATGGACTTGTTCAAGATGCGAAAGAAGAATTTCACGAATTGCATCTGCGTCTCCGTCGATCAGTGCATCTGCGATAGCCTCAGAAATAAACTTGCGATTCGCTAGTTCTGAAGCAGCCGAGTAATCGTAAGCTGGGCTGCCAACCTTCAGGCGTGGCTTCGCATTGGCTTTAGCCTTCAGTATACTTTTTGAGGATTTTCCTAGCTTTTTTGATGTCTGAATCTTGCCCATTTTTATTTCCTCCAAGGATTAATAATGTCAAATCACCCCTATCATCTTCCATGATCGAATAGTAAAGCCTTCGACCATTGACCCACTTTAACTCCGACAAAAAATCGCCTAAATCTTTAACGGTTCCAAAATGTCCATGTTCTTCGATGTTGGTCAAGCGTTTGGCAATTTGTGCTTTTTCTTTAGGTCGTTGAGACTCGTACCATTCAATATATTCTGGAGTGCGTTTGAGCCTCATTTAAGAATAGTGCACTATATTGCACTATTTGTCAAGTTTGAGCCTCGACTATATGAATTAGATCACGGGTTTTTTCAAAACTGCGAATATAGTGTTTCATCTTTTAAATGATAAACCTTCTAAATTTAGAGGGTTGACATTCTAAAAAATCCTAAGGTCTAGGCTTTCTCATTTTGAGTCGTATTGCTTAGAATAAACCACAGTTTGTTAAGTATTTGTTAAAAAAAGCCGATAAATAGAGTATGAAACATTGTTTTCGCTGGGCGCTAAAAACTATGTCTTTATTATCTTTACTCGTTTGTTTTTTTACACAAACTGCGCTTGCGTCTCCGAATGCCTTAACCTTTCAAGCTCGAATAGTAAAACCAAATGGCGATCCTTTAGAAGAACCTTCTATTTATTTTAATCTGAAATACACTGATAAAACAGGCGCCTGCGTAATTTACGAAGAAGAGTTCGCCGCCGTTTCTATGGCTGGCTCTAAAGGCTTAGTGACCTTAACGATGGGAACGGGTCTTAAAAATTACCCACCTGCAGGTATTACTTTATATGATGTTTTTAATTATGGTACGGCTTTAAGTTGTCAGGGTGGGGTGCCAACCGCCACAGTAACACCAGCGTCGCTAGATCGCCGCCAGTTAATTTTACAATTCAACGATGGCGCGGGAATGCAAACTTTAGCAGGCGTCAGTTTAAACTCGGTGCCTTTTGCTCTACATGCCAGTATGGCCAGTAACACAAGTCAACTGGGCGGAGTGGCGGCAAATTTATATACAAAGTTCAGCGATACCGCAAGCGGTGGCAGTGCCGGAGTTTTAAGTGCAGCTGATTTTACAAGCTTCAGTAACAAACAAAATGCCCTGGGCTTTACACCACTGAATCCGGCCAATAACTTAAGTGATGTGGCAAATCCTACAACTTCGCGAAGCAACCTAGGTTTAGGCACAGCCGCCGTATTAAATGTGGCCGCCGCCGGAGACGCCGCTGCCGGTGAAGTGGTAAAAGGCAATGACTCGCGTTTAAGTGGAGGTTCCTCAACTTTAAGCGGCGATGTAACGGGCACAGTAGGTGCGAACGTGGTATCTAGAGTGGGCACAAAAACTAGCAGCGATATTTCTACCTCGGTTAACGACACACAAGCTGCAACAACTGCGAACACCGCAAATGCGATTGTGCGAAGAAGTGCTTCGGGTGACATTACAGCTTCAATTATCAACGCCACCACATTTAGCGGCACTAACGCTAGTGCCACCAATGTATCAACACAGAATGTTTATTTGTACGATGGCACCAACACCAACCGAATTATATTTAAAGCGCCAACAGCCGGAATTACAAATTACACTATTACCTTACCGGCAGTGGTGGGAACAAACGGTCAAGTATTATCAACCAACGCCAGCGGAGATTTAAGCTGGGTTAATGCTTCTGCTGGCAGCGTAACTGCGGTTACGGCAAGTGCGCCCTTATTAAGTAGTGGCGGCGCTACACCTAATATTACAATTTCTATCGCAGGCACCTCCGCTGCCGGAGCCATCAGCTCGGGTGACTGGAATACATTTAATAATAAACAAGCTGCGGGAAGTTACGTCACTACGTTAAGCGGAGATGTGACCTCATCAGGATTTGCCGCAGGAGTTGTTACAACGACACTTGCAAACTCAGGCGTTGTTGCCAGCAGTGATTACACAAAAGTTACTGTCGATGCCAAAGGCAGAATTACTTCGGCAGGACGAGTGGTATCATCTGATATAACAAGCCTATATGGTTATACACCGGCAGATTCAGCAGCCGCTTGGACGCTGAATGGTTCGGGTGATGTATCT
>JBBTEQ010000038.1:0-10383 GCA_038042235.1 Bdellovibrionota bacterium
TTTGAGGGTAATGGCTATATTTCGATGTCATCCGTTTCATCGATCAGTCTTGAGGCTGGAGCAGCTAAAGCTGTATCGATTAACTTAATGTTAGATGCTACCAGTATGAAAGATGAAAAAATTCGTGAAATGGACGGTTGGATTAAGCTCATGCAGGGTGGGGTTGAAGTTTATCGCGTGCCGGTGTTAGCTATTGCGCATAAATTGTCATCGCTTAAGGCAAGTCAATTGGTTGTTAATTCAACTTCGGAATTAGATTCCGGTGGCGCGTCGGCTCAGTTAACTCTTTCGGCTAAAAATGCCAATCAGGGTGAGGCCTTGTTATTTAATTTAATCGGTCAGGATGAACGTAAGCCTAAGGCTGAAGATTTTATGACATCAGATTGTGATTTACAGTCTGCGGGTTACAAAATTATTACAGGTAAGAATGATAAGGGTGTTGATGAGGATATTTTGCAAGTGGCGGTTAAATTATTTAAACCTATGACGACTTGGCATGCCTGTGACATCAGTTTATTGATAGACTCGAATCAGGATGGTATTCCGGAGCAGGAATTGTTAGGGTCTAATTTACGTGGTATTCCCGGCATTAATAGCGGCGAGTTTGCGACAACTTTACTAAATGCTACAAAGGCTCGTGAAATTCGTAAGTCTTTTGAGGTGGCCTTAGAGAGTGCTAAAAACAATCCTGAATTATTAGCGCAAATTCAAAGAAGCGAAGATTATACAGCTGCGATTTTAGATATGAATGCGATGAAGCTATTTAATAATTCAAGTGTAGTTATTCTTGAAATTTCAACTAAACACTTAGCTTTAACAGCGGATGGCGCGCTAGCGTTTAAATTACTAGTTACTCATAACGAGCAGAGTTCTGTAGAATTCGATGATTATTTAAGTTCGACTGTTAAAACTGATATGCGAGTTTCATTGAAAAAAATGGATCAATCTTATTTAGATTTACCTGAATCTGTAATATTGAATGGTTCAACAGAACAAGTTGTTGAGCTGACAAAAGGCGAAGGCAAAGAAAAGTTATTAGTATTAATGCCTAATAATAAATTTTCACTTTCAAATTTACATAAAGATTCGCAGTCACAGATTTTGACGCCAATTTATTTAGTAAAATAAAAGGCAGCACTGATTTAGAGCTCATGGGCCAGTCCTTTGATGAGTTTTTCAAACTCTTCAATTGCTGGCAACTGAGCAATATTTTTTCTAGAGATCAATTTAATTTGCCGACGAATATTAGGGCTTAACATCAAAATATCTTTTTTTGATATTTGCATGGTCTGCGCAATGCCCATAGGCACAAGACCGTGACCATAGCCCTCTTTGACCATTTGTATGATGGCCGCAAAAGATTCTACAAAACTGAATTCAAAATTTTTAAGTTTAGGGTGGCGGGAAATTTTTTCTTCAAGGCTTCGCCAAGTGCCAGAGCTTTTTTCGATGGTGATGAGCTTATTGCTTTCTAAAGGACATCGAAGTAGCACCAAGGGTTCTTCAAAAACAACCGAGGATATAATTTGCGGGTCTTTGGAATTGCTGATGCATAGGCCGAGATGATATTTGCCAAGCTTAATGTTTTCCTCGACCAACGTACTGCGATGCACATGTATTTCAAATTCAGTGGATTTTAATTTTTTTGAAGCTAGCCGAATAAGTTTGGGTCCCCATGAAGCAGCGATTGAATCAGAAATGGCGATCGAGAATTTTTTGATTTCATAATCGGTATCAAGATACTTTAAATTTTTAAGTTCGGAGAATAGCGGACTAGCCTTATTTAAAAACAAAAGGCCTTTGGCTGTTAGTTTAACTCGCCTTCCGTCGGGCTCAATCAGCTTGAACTTCAATTCATTCTCTAAAGATTGAATGCGCTTACTCACGGCAGATTGCGTTAAGCGTAACTGCGCCGCGGCCTCGCTAATTGTGCCGGTTCTTTCTAGAGCTAATAGTGCTTCAATACCTTCGACCATATATTCCTAATACTACTACATAATATTCCTATTATTCAATTTTTTCTTTAATGCAATTAACAAATAATTAAGGTGTAATCTAGACCAAATAAGAAATTGAATAATTTCTAACAAAAAAGGAATACATCATGGCTGCAAAAATCGAGACCACCCCTGAAATGGCAAAAAAAGTTTACGAAACCACGCGTGCAAAAACTGATGTTATTCGTAAACGTTTAAATCGCGATTTAACTTTAGCTGAAAAAATCATATACGGTCATTTAACAGACCCGCAAAGTCAGGAAATTGAACGCGGAAAAAGTTTTTTATTATTACGACCTGATCGAGTAGCCATGCAAGATGCAACTGCGCAGATGGCGATATTACAATTTATGCTCGCTGGAAAATCTGAGGCCGCAGTTCCTTCTACAGTTCATTGTGATCATTTGATTCAAGCCTACCAAGGTAAAGAAAAAGATATGGCGGCATCCAACACAACCAATAAGGAAGTTTTTGATTTCTTAGCGACCTCTTCATCTAAATACAATATCGGTTTTTGGAAGCCTGGAGCAGGGATTATTCATCAAGTGATTTTAGAAAATTACGCTTTCCCAGGTGGGTTGATTATAGGAACGGACTCGCATACGCCGAATGCTGGTGGTTTAGGAATGTGTGCTATTGGTGTGGGAGGTTCCGACGCCTCAGACGTGATGGTGGGACTTCCTTGGGAAGTTAAAAATCCAAAATTAATCGGTGTGCATTTAAAAGGAAAATTGAATGGTTGGACTTCAGCAAAAGATGTCATTTTAAAACTTTGTGGAATGTTAACTGTTAAAGGTGGTACTGATAAAATCGTCGAATATTTCGGCGAAGGCGCCACCAGCTTATCTTGTACAGGCAAAGCAACGATCACGAACATGGGTGCCGAACTTGGTGCGACCTGTTCAGTGTTTCCATACGATGCAAAAATGGGGGCCTATTTAGCTGCCACAAACAGAAAAGAACTGGCTAAAATTGCAGATCAGAATATGGATCTACTAACTGCTGATGCCGATGTGCTCGTTAATCCTAAAAAATATTTTGATGAAGTTTATGAAATTGATTTATCGGTTTTAGAGCCGCATTTAGTGGGGCCGCATACTCCGGATTTGGCGCGCCCGATTTCTGAAGTCGGCAAAGAAGCTAAAGCAAATGGTTGGACTTTGAATTTATCAAGTGCACTGATTGGTTCGTGTACGAATTCTTCCTATGAAGATATTGGCAGGTCGGCCATGATAGCGGAACAAGCCATCCAAATTGGCGCAAAAATGAAACAGCCCTTTTTGGTTTCCCCGGGATCAACACAAATTCAAAATACGATAACTCGTGATGGACAGATGAAAACCTTTGAGGCTGTTGGTGCCACAGTTTTAGCAAACGCCTGTGGACCTTGCATAGGGCAGTGGAAGCGTGACGACATCAAGAGCGGCGATAAAAATACGATTATTACTTCTTTTAATCGTAACTTCAGAGGCCGTAATGATGCCAACGCCGATACTTTAGCATTTATAGGTTCACCTGAAATCGTAATGGCTTTAGGTCTTGCCGGTCGCTTGGATTTTAATCCTATGACCGATGAGCTTGAGGGTCCAAAAGGTAAAATTAAATTAAAAGCTCCAATGGCTCCTGAGTTACCGGAAAAAGGTTTTTTACCAGATACCGAAGGCTATCAAAAACCTGAAGGGGACAAAACAACTGTGGCGGTAAGCCCAACTTCTGATCGATTGCAGTTGTTAGCACCATTTACAAAATGGAATGGTCAGGACTTTGTTGAACATTTAGTACTAGCAAAAGCTAAAGGTAAGTGCACGACGGATCATATCAGTCCAGGGGGTAAATGGCTTAATTATCGAGGCCATTTAGATAATATTTCTAATAATATGTTGTTAGGC
Source organism: Bdellovibrionota bacterium (assembly GCA_038042235.1). Classification (GTDB taxonomy): domain Bacteria; phylum Bdellovibrionota; class Bdellovibrionia; order Bdellovibrionales; family Bdellovibrionaceae; genus Pseudobdellovibrio. Next base: position 3,887 of record JBBTEQ010000038.1, read on the forward strand.
GCAGACAATGCTTTTGGGGGCGGTGAGATCGGCAAAGGAATTAATCAATTAAGCGGCGAGAAAAAAGAATTTGCTCAGATTGCTCGCGAGTACCAAAAAGCAGGTAAGGCCTGGATGATCATCGGCGATGAAAATTACGGTGAGGGTTCTTCGCGTGAGCATGCCGCGATGTCGCCGAGATTTTTAGGTTGTACAGCGGTGATTACTAAATCATTTGCCCGTATACACGAAACCAATCTTAAAAAACAAGGAGTACTGGCGCTGACTTTTGCAGATACAAAAGATTATGATAAAATTCAAGAGAAAGACAAATTAAGCATTAAAGGTTTGAATGAACTGACCCCAGGAAAAAATCTGACGCTTGAGGCGAAACATGCTGATGGTTCAACCGATAATATTTCGGTGAAGCATACTTATAATTCTGAACAAATTAAATGGTTTAAGGCGGGTTCTGCGCTGAATTTGATACGCGGGGTTTAGAATATGAAATTAGTATTAATAGTACTGTTTTTAATGGCGACAAAGGTTTTTGCTGAAACAGATTTACATCTTATTTATGTGAACGGCGTGGCAGAAAAAACCGTGGATCCAAATATGGTGCATATTAATATTGAATCATGGGCCAAGGCTTCAACTGCTAAACAGGCGCAGGAAAGACAAGCGCTTCTGTACGACGCCATTAAGCTAACAATTGAAAAGTTTAAAATTAAAAAAGAAGATGTGCAAACCGAAGGATTTTCGGTTTATCCAGAACATACTTATGATCAAAAAACTCAGACAAATAAAATGACGGGCTATAAGGTGAGCCATCGCATATTGATCACGTATAGAAAAATTGATGATGCTGGTGTCGTATTAGATTCCTTAGCGACCAGTAAGGGCGATATTGGTGGCGTCAATATTAGTAGCGTTTCTCTAGATTTTGATAAAAAAAGTGTGGTTGAGAATTCAGTTTTGGCCGAGGCGGTCAAAAATGCGAGAGCTAAGGCTGAGGAATTAGCCAAAGCAGCTGATGTCATAATCAAGACGGTTCATAAAATCCAGTTTTCATCCAGTGCTCCTCCGATTGCTGAGCCTATGTACGAAAAAGCAGCAATGAGAATGATGTCTGATTCTGCAGCGCCGCCAACAGAGCTCTCTTCGGGGAAAATTAAAGTAAGAGTTGATGTCCAGATGGAGTTTGAGATATAAATTTTGAACAACCATAAACAGGAGAGAAACATGCTATTTAAATCACTTTTAGCTATTGCCACTACACTCACTTTAAGCTCAACATTTGCAGCTAATGAAACTGTATCGTACCAAGACGCACCTAAATATTATAACCAAACTAAAACCGTTGAAGGTACAATTGCCACTGCATTTTGCGATGATAAAAGATGTTTTTTGAATTTCGATAAAGATTACAGAAAATATCTTTCTGCAGTCATTGATCCAGCTGATTTGGCTAAATTTACTAAAGCCACTGGCGCAGCTGCACAAGCTGAGATGGAAAAACTATATGCTGGTAAAAAAGTACAGATCACGGGTGCTATTACTGAGTACAAAAGCAAAGACGCAACTAAACCAGGTCGTCCACAGATTTTACTAACTGACGCTGAAAAAATTAAAATTGTTGTAAAATAGTTATTCGAGTAACTATTCGGTTATTGGCCAAAGATAAGTGGTCTGCATAGACCGCTTATCAAAAATTTCATAGATTTCAATAACAGAACCTTTGCGGGTGAGCTTGTGTTCGCGGAGATAGTCATCGGCCTTTGGATAAACCTTTAGAGGCCCGATACCAGGTGCGCCAGTGAACAGAGCCACCACAGCCTTGGTTTTTTCAATTTCAGCGACGAAGAAGTCGGACGGAAAATTTTCGGCAAAGTTTAATTTAAGTTTTTTTAAAATAATTTTTTCTTCCTCAACTAAAGGATCTATCAGGCAACCACCGCGGGAGTTGAGTCGTCCTTCTTCGACAATTCTTGGATCATCAAAATATTCGCCAAAACTTAAACGACATTTTAAATTGTTATTTCGAGCCCATTTCTCGACCTCTTCAATTGTTGAAACTATTTTGTGATAGGGGCCGATATGGGTTTTATAAACAACTGTAAAAGGGCCGCGTTCATCTTGATCGATAGAAACCGATTTAAAAGCTCCGGTGTATTGAAACAGGTAAAGAAAAAAAAGAACAAAGCCGAGAACCAAAGCGTAAAGTGTATGTTTAATCATAATGCTCTTTCTTTTATTTGATCCATTTTATTGAACAGCCCATTGAAGGTGTTTGAGGCCTTGAGATTTTTTTATTTTGCGAGAGCTCAATAACAGCATCGAAGAGTTCGCGATTTTTAACCTGTGAGGGCTCTTTCCACGAGTCATCCAAGTTACCGCGATAGGAAAGTTTGGCCTGTTGATCGTAAACAAAAAAATCTGGTGTACAAACAGCGCCAAATCTTTTTGCTACTTCTTGTGTTTTGTCATGTAGGTACACAAAGGGATATTTTTTTTCTTCAGCGCGCTTTTTGAGATTTTGATAACTGTCGTCCGGGTAGTTGACTTCATCATTTGAACAGATCGCAATAACATTGATATTCAATTTTTTTAGATCATGTCCTAATGCTATAAGTCGATCTTCAATGGCCTTAACATAAGGGCAGTGATTACAGATAAACATCACAACTAGCGGATTGTGATTCAGAAAATCCTTTTTTTTATAGGATTTTCCATCGGTGGCCAACAATAAAAAATCTGGAAGATCTTGCCCAAATTCTATTTTTTCGGGGGTGTGAACCAATGCCATAAAGCTTATAGTTCCAGCCAGGATATTTTTTGAGTTTTAGTTTTTAAGTTAGCATTTGGATCTAGGTCGATATATTTTTCTTTTAAAAGCGGATGTTTATTGAGGGCCGACAACAAAGCCTTCGTGCTGGTTGTATTCATGGGCTCAAACGACATCTGTAATGAAAATGAAAATTCAAAAAGTAGTCTTTCAAGAAAGCTAATCCAGTCCTGTGCGAGTAGAGGGGTTTCTTCTGATAGCTCATAAGATAGTGATGTTGCAGACTGAAGCGATTCTGGTGCGGAAATAATATTAAACCCCAACCCCAGAAGTAAACGGTGCTCATCCCCTTGAGAAACAGTTTCAAGTAAAATACCGGCTATTTTTTTTTCGTTAATATATAAATCATTGGGAGCTTTTAAGTTCCAATTTAAAAAAGGCCAGGTGGCGGTTACAGCTCTGTAGAGAGCAAGTCCCATCATGGGTGCAATGGTCTGATGAGGAGCACTGGTGATCATAAAAGACCAGGTCGATAATAATTGCGAGCCAGGCCGGCTGCTCAGCCAAGTATTTTTTCCGCGCCCTTTGCCTGCAGTTTGTTGATCTGTAAGATAGATAATTAAATGTTCATTAAAAGAATTTTCGATAAATGCGTCGGCTTTGGCTTTTAAATTCGTACTGTCAATAGTTTGAAAATATTGCGAAGAAATTTTTTGATGTTCAGCCCAATGATGGGTGACTTCTCCAATGAGGATACTTTCTGCTGAGGACATCATGGACCCCAATCAAATAGAAGACTCACATCAGCACAGGGCGCCGAGTGAGTTAAGGCTCCAACTGAGATAAAATCAACGCCCAGCTGAGCAACCGATTTAACACGCGATAGATTCATATTTCCGCTGGCTTCAGTATTAATATGTTGTGGTATTATTTGCATCGCCGCCGTTATCATCTCATTGCTCATATTATCAAGTAGAATTCTTTGTACATTCAACAGCACACATTCTTTAACTTGTTCAAGAGTGCTGGCTTCAACTTCGATGGCCAAGTTACAATGCTGTTTCAAGCGATTGACAGCTTTTGTAATACCGCCCATTAAAGTAATATGATTATCTTTGATGAGCACTGCTTCGGATAAATTAAAGCGATGATTAAAACCGCCGCCATGATGAACAGCTCGTTTTTCGAGGTCGCGCAAAAGGGGAGTGGTTTTACGGGTATCTAAAATTTTAGTCTTGGTGCCCTCAACTTCTTTAACAAAACTGCGAGTCAAGCTGGCTATTCCTGAAAGTCGACCTAAAAAATTGAGTGCTACGCGTTCGGCTTTTAAAATCTGAATCAGGTCACCATAGGCCGAACAGATGTTCTGCCCTTTGTAGATGAGGTCTCCTTCGTTGAATTGCCATTTAATTTTAGCCTGGGGTTCCAGAAACAAAATTGTTTCCTCAAAAGCATTGGCGCCAGAAAGAACCAGATCTTCTTTAGCTTTAAGAAGCGCTTCGCCGTTTTTGGGTTTCATAGCCATGGATTCAGTTGTGATATCTCCGGATGGCATATCCTCTTTAAGGGCCGCTTTGATGAGATCAATAGTCATCATAGGCTTTTTTCAATTCCTTCAAGCAATTTATTCAGCTCATCTCGAACAACTTTTTCGGTTATTTCGGGGATTATTTGCCAGCAGATTCTTTCCGCAATTAGGCGAACTTCCTCTTTTACTAATTGCTCATCAAAACTGGAAAAAGTATTTTTTGGTAGCGTATTAGAATTGGCTCGATGAGATGTGACTGGGGAGTCATTTAAGTAGGCCTGGATCTGTTCATTTATTTTACCTTGGAGATCGGTGTCTTCTTGATTGTGTGCATTGTTCATACCGCTGACATTCTTGACTTCTTCGAATTCCCCGAAAGATTCAGTTTCTATGACTAATTGATTGGTTCGAGCTGTGCTCCACTCGTCATTTGGTGGTGGTGGTTGTTGTTGAGGCGCTACTTCTGATCGCGGTTGTAACTCTTCTTGTGGTGCCTGTAGTTGTACTTCTTGCGGCTCCTGTTGTTGCTCTTCGAATATTTGGCGATAAAGAGTTGTAGACTCGATGTCGGACAGCTCGGCAACAACAGGTGCCGGTGCAGATTCGGCTAAAGTATGGAAATTATTTTTTTGTCTGACAAATGTATCAGATTCTTCGAAATCCGGCATTGGGGGGGTATTTAAAAGTCCCTTAAGCGGGAAAGACTGAAGTTTAGGAACTAATCTTTCCACCAAAGTTCTGATAGTTTGAGTGTCGAAAGGTTTTTCTAATGAGGCATCGGCGTTGCAATCCAAATAGAGTTGCCTATCGAGTTGCATAAAGCTGCTCCACATAAGAACGATAGGAATATCTTTTGTGTCGGAATTTTTCTTAAGTTCGGCACAGACTTCGTATCCATTTTTTTTGTTTAGCAGGATATCTGCAATGATAATATCAGGACTAAAAGATTGGGTAACCGATAGAACATCGATTCCGGTGGGAACAGTTTTGACCTCTACCCCATAATCAGACAGCACCATTTGGATAGCTTTTTTAATGGTGGAACTTTCATCTGCTAATAAGACACGCAAAGCCATACTTAAGTAGATATCACGATAGCAAATGAGTCAAGTTCGGGGCATGATAAATTAATGTTTGCACGTATAGATCGATATTTACTTGGCCTTTTTTGGTCGGCCTTTATAGCAGGACTATTAGTTTTTCTGACGCTATTTCTTGCTACGGATGCTATGTCGACACTCGTCAAGTATAAGGACATCAGCTCGGTGATTCTTATGAGATATTATGCCTTTTATGTTCCAGAGGTCATTTACAAGATGCTTCCGATTGCTTGCGTGGTAGGCATGGTGACGACTATTTCATCGCTGAATAAAGGCAGCGAGCTTGTAGCGCTTTTTTCATCAGGTTTGAGTCTTTATCGTATTTCGCGTGTTATTTTTATTTCAATCATTTGCATCGGCATTTTTTCTTACTTTTTAAGCGACCAATTAATGCCGGTTTTCAGTAAACAGAAGAATTTCATTTACTATAATGAAATGGAGAAAACGCCTTCACGTTTTCAAACGATTAAAACAAATAAAATCTGGTATCGATCTAAAAACTCAATATTCAATATAAAAACATTGAATGCTGAAGGGAATAGGGCCCAGGGACTGACGCTTTATTTTTTTAATGATAAATGGGATCTGGTGCAGATGCTAACTGCCAATTCGGTATTACTGCAAGGCAGTCAATGGATTTTAAAGCACGGAACCATTACGGTGTTTGATCAGACCTCGAGTTTTCCATTGAATGATAAATTTGTAGATAAAACAATTGTAATGTCTGAAGACGCGCAAGACTTACGAAGTACGGGGCAAACTTCGGATTTATTGACGCAAAAAGAACTTTTTCGTTTTATCAATAAAAATAAAGAAGCAGGGCTGGATACAGTTCGTTATGAGGTTGATTTTTATTCTAAATTTAGTTTTGCCCTAGCCGGTTTGGTCATGAGCCTTTTAGCCCTGCCTTTTTGCGTTGGTCAGGGACGCGGCGCCAGTATGGTCAGAAATGTTGGTATTAGCATCGGCTTAGTTGTGGTCTATTGGATTATGCACAGCACCTCGCAAACTCTGGGACTACATGGAGAAATTGCACCTATTTTAGCGGCCTGGCTTCCTAATATTATAATGCTGATATTAGGTGTATTCTTATTGTTGCGCTCAA
>JBBTEQ010000039.1:0-11641 GCA_038042235.1 Bdellovibrionota bacterium
TATCTTCTAAAGAGCCAATTTTTCCAATTTTATTTATTATAGATTGATTCATATGGGTAATGTAACAGAACTAATATATAAACTTTTCTATTTTTATATAAATTTAGTAAGAAAATTTTACGAATTTGTAGTAACCATAAACTAAATAATCCTTCTCATTTACTGTTTCTATCGGAGATTCTTTTTTGCAAGACAAACTATTAAAAGATAAAGTTATTAATACTGAAAAGAACTCTATTAAAATAGAACTGCGTCTTGCTAAAGAATATCTTGATCAAGACAAAGATGCAGAGCTTAAGTCTTTGGCCACAGATTTAAAAAAAAGAAAGCTATCAAAACTCGATAATGAGTTTTTAAATGCACTAGTAGCCTTCTCGGAGAACAATTTAATTTCTGCTATAACTATACTTAGTCAATTGTTGGTTGATAATGAAGCGAATGTAGAGGCTTTGAAATTATTAGCAGAAGTTTATATAGCCGATGATAATTATTTTGAGGCCAGTGCAGCCTATGAGGACTTAAACAAGCTGACAAAAAATTCATATTTGCTTGAATTTTGCCAGGCTATTGTCCTTAATTCTTTGAATGCTGACGGTGAGAAATTTTGTTTACAGGCGGCAACTCAATATCCAAACAATCCATTTCCGATTATTTTTATAGGAATTTCGCAGCGTGAAAGAGGGGACTTAAGGCGTGCAATATTATCATTTAAAAAGGCAGTGGCTTTAAAATCTACAGAAATGGGCCATACGTGTTTAGCCGAGGCCTATTTTTTGAAAGAAAATTACGATTTAGCAATTGAACAATTCAAAAAAAGCATTGAGCTGAGCCAGTATTCCCAGAGGGCTGTACTAGGGCTGGCTTGGGCCTATCTGAAGAAAAAAAACTATACGGATTCACTGGCTACATTTAAGCGTGCCTGTAAAATGAATAGCAAAACTGTGATTGAAATTAGAAAGGCTTTTAAAGAGCTAAATTTAGAAAAAAATCCAGAAGATAAAAACTTCATTAAGCTAATTGAAGCTTGTGGTGGTTAATAGTTATTAAGTGTTGCTATTGGACCATAGCCAATTGAAATTTAGTTTTGCCTTTTAGTGATTTATTGAATTTACACCTAGTCAGCAAATCAACAAGAATCTCTTTCGGCTTTAACGCGGTTTTTACGATAAGTAGACTGGCCGCAACACCAGTAACATAGGCTGTGGCCTGAGACGTTCCAGACATTATTCCGTAGGTATTTTTTGGTAATGTTGAATAAATTAATTTTCCCGGTGCTGCTATATCAATACTGTTGTGCCCATAGTTGCTGAAAGATTCAAGCTCTCCGCTATTGTCTGTGGCCGCAACAGAAATAATATTATCCAGTGCATAGTTGGCCGGGTAGTACTGTTGATTATCTGTGTTTGAATTATTATTACCTGCAGCCGCTACTAATAAAGTATTTTTTTTCGCTGCTTCCGCTATGGCTTGATATTCCGGTGCATACCGGCTGCCGCCCCCGCCAGAGTAGTTGATAATACGAGCTTGCATTTTAACTGCATAATTAAGTGCTTTAGTCGTATTGAGTATATTTTTTGTGTCTGATGCGTTTGGGTCGTAATATTTCAGTATCATAAGACGCGCAGACGCTTCAGACGTGAAATTTGCGCTGTGTTTCTGAAATTCTTTTTTTATTATCCCCGTGATATGTGTTCCATGCCCATGCAAATCAGAAACATCGTTATTATTATCAACAAAATTCCATCCATGGAGATCATCGACAAATCCATTGTCATCATCATCTATTAAATTGGTCGCCTTATCTTGACCTAAAGCATCGACTCCCGATTCGCCACTATTAATCCAAATAAATTTTTTCAAATCATTATGTTTTACGTCCGCACCGGTGTCGATTATGGCAATAACAACATGATTATTTTTTATATTTAAATTGTAGTAAGCGTTTTTATTTATGGCGGCATAGTTTTTTTGTGTTAAAAACAAAGCAATACCCAGAATGATTTTTTTTCTCATTGTAAACCCCGATTCGAATTTTTTTAGTTGTGTGTAGTAGCGGTATGAAATACTAAAGCAAGCGGGGTGCCAGCTTTAAAGTGAGTTTAAATGTAGATGAAAACTGTCTAGGGTGTAAGCTGTATACTAATCCTTAGACAGTGTGAACTTTTATACAGTCTTATTATGATACGCTCTAAGCGACATTAGGCGTTTTAAGCAATTTACCTGCAATTGTGTACTTATTACGACCAGAGCTCTTTGATTGATAAAGGGCCAAGTCAGCCCGCTTGAGCCAATCTGATGTCGTCTCATTCTGTAATAACTGGGCAAGGCCCATGGAGATAGTAAAACGTATACTATGCTCACCCTGCAAAAAAACCTCATTGCGGATGCGTTTTTGAACCTCTTCCGCGCGAACTACGGTGTGTTCAATATTGTGGTTTGGTAGCACAACAACAAACTCTTCTCCACCGATTCGGGCCACCATTTCTTCTTCTTTGCTAAAAACTTGTCTCAATATAGCAACGCACTCTTTTAATACAAAATCGCCAATATCATGTCCGTAAGTATCGTTGATCTTCTTAAAGAAGTCGATATCGAGCATAATGATACTCATTTGCCCGTTATTGATTTTGTTCATTTGTACCAGTTTTTTTAGGTATTCATCAAAACTCTTGCGATTACTGGCTGAAGTTAAATGATCAACATTCAAACTATTATTAGCTTCTAGAAGTTGTTTTTTTACTAAATCTAAATTCTTTTTAGTACTGACAATGCGTTTATTGCGCATCTCATTTTTTTGACTCTGATACTCAACGTATGAGTTTATAAACTCACGAGACTTATGACGAAGAATTTCAATGGAGTTAGCTTCGACAGCTTCTTTTAAGTCTTTTAGGTTGGTTGCCAAATGTTTTTCTTTAAGATTTTCGAAACGCATATCTTCACCTAACTGATCAGCAAAATCCCAGACTATTCTTTTAAAGTCATCAAAGGTGTTCTGCACATAGGAGTATTCGTCAATTCGGTAACTTGAAAAAAACTGACGGATTTCAGAGAGGGTTTTTTCAAGTTGCTGTGGGTCAGCGTTAACAAGGTTTTTAGCCATGGCATCAAGTTTTTCCCTGACTTTGCGGATGGAGTGTTTTTCTATATCAAAAAGATGCTTATTATAAACATCAATCATGTAAATTAAGGTGGCCTTTTCTTCATTGATTATTGGTGGCCCATTTGGTGATGGCGCACTTTGATTATTATGAAAGGAAATATCCAATTGTTCCAAAAGTTTAACAACCCATTGCTTCAAGCTAGGCCTCCCTAAAAGTCGGTACTATTTCTTTTCGGTATTTTGAAGTTAAATTGTAGTTTTTTTTAAAATTAAAAGAAATATGTCTCATTTTGAGAATAGTCTTAAACGCGGCATGATAGCAGCATGATATTAGTGGACTCATTGTATTTAAGGCATCAGTCTTAACTGACCTAGTAGTTAAAGCGAGGGCGCGATGAGTGTTTCATACTGGCTTGATAGATCGAATGAATCTAAACGAAAAAACTTTGACGTGGTGATTATTGGTGCCGGGATTACGGGTGTTTCAACGGCTTACTGGCTTAATCAGGAAGATCCTTCATTAAAAATCGCTATTATCGAAAAGAATCGCTTGGGTTTTGGGGCTTCCGGCAGAAATGCAGGTTTTGTGACCTGTGGCTCGGTCGAACATTTTAATCGGATGATCAATAAGCATGGACTTGAAGAGGCCATCGAAATTTGGAGATTCTCTGAAAAAAATCTGAATTTGCTGATGGAAAAAATTATTCAAGACGACGAAAGCGCTATTGAATTTAAAAAAGGCGGCGCTTATTCGCTGGCGGCACAAGAGAATGAATTCGTTGAACTTAAAAAAGTCTCTGAAGTTATGGCTTCGCTGAAAATACCGGTTGAAGTGTATAGCAGCGATGAAGTTCAAAAACGTGTTGGCGCAATCAATTTTGTGGGTGGTATAAAATATGTTGATGATGCCTATACAAATCCGCTTAAACTACTACAAAAAATAATGAGTAAAATCAATGTCACGCTGATTGAAATGACGGAGGCCAGCTCTGTTGTAACAACTCATGAGGGCACGCGTATAGTTAAAACTGATAACGGCGATATTGAGTGTGCGATGGTGGTTTATGCCTTAAATGGCTATACACCGATTATGAATAAATACTTTCATGATAAAATTTATCCGACACGTGCTCAAATACTGATGATGGAAAAGGTTCAATATTTTATGGAAGGACCTTGCTATGCCAATTTCTATTTGGATTATTTCAGACAATTGCCCACGGGAGAGTTGCTCATAGGAGGTTTCAGGCAGCTCGAGAAGACTACCGAAGTCGGTTACTCAGATCATGTAACAGAGGTTATACAAAATGCCCTGCACCAGTTTGTCATGAATCATTTACCGCAGTTTACAGGAAAAAAAGTTACGCACCGATGGTCGGGAGTAATGGGGTTTTCGGCAGATGGTCAACCAATAGTGGGTTCATTACCTGAAGACTCTCAGGTTTTCTTTGCCGGGGGCTATACGGGCCATGGTATTGGACTCGCATTTAACACTGCAAAGACCTTAGTTGATTTAATTTATGGCAGAGAAATACCTAAATGGCTTTCGGCCAAACGGTTTACTTAGTTGAAATTAATTTGCGAAATGATATAAGAAGTTAAAATACATATAATATAGAAAGAGGATTTATGAAAAGACGAGAATTTTTTAAAAATTTGGCCGAAATTTCCGGCGTAGCAGTTGTTGCACCTATTTTATTTACAGTAGTACAAAGTCAGGCTGAAGAAAGCAGGCGGAAAAAAGCTGCCAGCGGCGGGTCCGATATGGTTTCACCTGACGATCCTGTAGCCAAGGCTGTCAAATATACTGAAGCCTCTAAGGTTGCCGGTAAAGACTGTGCTAACTTTGTGCTATTTGTAAAAGCTGATGCTAAGGGCGGAAAAGAAGTTGGTACTTGTGCTTTATTCCCTAAAAAATTAGTTGTTGCTAAAGGCTATTGTAATTCTTGGGCTAAAAAAGCCTAAAGCGACTTGTCCTATTTTTTAAGCAAATATAAATTTAGCGAAAACTAAATGGCCCTACTTTTGTATTTTTAATTTGGTATCGATCTTGCTCTTTGCTTCTTCGGAAACAAAAAGAGGGGACAAAATGATACGATTTTTTTTAAAAATAACGACAATGACTATTTTCGTTTGTGCTATTTCAGGCTTAAGTATGGCCGAAACAGCTCCGGCAGAAAAAACCAGCGCACAAATAAATCGATTAGTTGATTCTGGAAATCGGATAACGGGTAGTTTATCTAAGAATTTATTTAAAACAGAAAGCTACCAAGTTCCTTATGTTGTGCAAGTTCCCTATCAGGATACTGAAACCTATACTGTTGAAGTTCCTTATCAAGATACTGAAACTTACCAAGAAACTGTTCCTTACGAAGAAGATGAGTCGTATACAGTAGAGGTTCCCTATCAGGATACTGAATATTATACAGTTGAGGTTCCCTATCAGGAAACAGAAACTTACGAAGAAAGAGTTTCTTATACTGTTGATATTCCCTATATGGACTATGAAACTGATTACCGACAAGAGCATCGCTGCCAGGATGTTACGCGCTACCGGCAAGATTGTCATAATGAACAAAAGTGTTATTTAGTACCCGGAGGACAGCAGTGCCGCGACGTTGAGGAGTGCGGTGTTAATGTTCACGGACAAAGAATTTGTAAAACACGAAGGGTTTGTGAAGATGGTCAACCTTCGCAAAGATGTGAAACCAAACAAATTTGTCAAAACATTCCTTATACCGAGCGTGAATGCAGCTATGTGCAAGTGCCCTATCAGCGAGAAGTCACTAAATACCGTACTGAGACCAGATATCGCGATGAAACTCGCACGCGTACAGTAACTAAATATCGAAGCGAAACCCGTACGCGTACTGTTGATAGAACAAGAACTGAAACTCGCACCCGCACAATTACTAAATATCGTACTGAAACTCGCACACGTACAGTAACTAAATATCGTACTGAAACTCGTACGCGTACGGTTACTAAATATCGTGAAGAGCAAAAGTGTTGTAAGACAGAAACTCGAGAGGTATTTGATAAGCAATTGCAGTATCAAGTGGTTATTAATTTTCCACAAGAGGCTCAACTTATTGAGAATGAATCCGAAGTGATGATTATTAAGCTTATCACCGCGACTGCGGCCACGGCAGAGGTTCAGCTGCAAATCATCAACTCAATTTTTGGATATAGAATTGCTTCACAAAGTGTTACGGGCTCTACTATAAATATTGAATTGGCCCTTATTCCTAAGTTTGATTTAATAAATGCAGGGGCCACATCTATTAAAGGTTTAAGAGTCAGCTTTATGGGAGCTTCGCAAAAATTTCTGGTTAGCTTTTCTGATTCTATCCAAGCGGCCCGTGTTAGATCAGCATACTCACTTGTGATTTCAGATTTGAAATCAGGAGCTCAGCTCGAGGTTTTAAAAGTTGAAAGGCTTTCTAATGGTCAACTGGGTGCATGGGTTAAAGCGACTGTTGATCCACAAGCAAAGATTAAAGCCACATTAAATGTAAAACGATCAGGCGTGGTTGTTGCGGGTTCTGCGATTGAGTTTAAAGTTGCAGCGACCTCTGTAAAACGAGCCTTACTAAATGGTGATATCAGTATTATTTCAGATTTAAATAATATTGATGTGACTTTGAGTGGCGAAGGACCAGACTCTGTACTAATAGTTAATGATTTAACAGATGAGTTAGCTGACGTAGCATCACAATATGAACTCACACTTGAACTTCAAAATAGTGATGATTCGTCGGTTAAGTCAGGCACTCAGGTTTTAACCAGGGAGCAGCTTAAAAACAGTATGATGCGCATTGATATCGCTGCGCTTATTAATAGTGCTCAAGATGAGAAAGTTGAGCTTAAGTCCGGAGACTCAATTACATATTCATTAAGTGTAGTGAGAACTGGTACGGCTACGAGTTTACTAAAAGGCAAAGCAGTTAATTTATCAGTGCCTCAGGGTATTATAGTAATTAAATAATCCATGATGTGTGGATGAGGCGCTTTTTAATCAAAGCGCTTCGTCTATTAAAGCGCTTCGCGTTCCCATATCTGTGTGCGTCCTAAAAGCGAAAATCCAATAAAGCCGCGGAGCTTAATTTTATTTCCTTTTTCGATCAATTCAATTTTACAAGAATAGGTCTTGCCATTATTGGGATCAAGAATTTTTCCGCCAGACCATTCGGTGTCCGAATCTTTTTTTAAATCATTTAAAATCTGCATTCCGATAATCAACTGATCTTTTTTATCACCGGAGCACTTATCGCATTTCGGATTTTGATCTTCTTCAGGTTTTTTATAAAGTTTTTCAATTTTACCGAAAAGTTTACCATCTTGTTCAAAAATAAATATAATGGATTTTGGCTGTTTGGTTTCATCGTCGATGGTTTTCCATTTTCCAGTGGGTGTTGTTTGTGAAAAAACATTTAAAGCCAAAAACAGAATAGATAAAGACAAAAATAATTTCATTGATAACTCCTCGTGATCCTATATGTTTACGCTAAATTACCTTAAATTTAAGAGCATTTCAATAGCTGTGCATTTGCAGGGCTTGCCATCTAAGACACAAGTATAATCGACATTTATCCAATAGTTCGGATGTTCAATAATTTTTTTAAAACCCAGATTGCTAAGATATTTATAAGATGTGTTGTCGGGGGATTCTTTCCAGCAATGAGCCACTACAGCTTTGGCGCCCAATTTATTAAAAATCTTTAATGATTCTGCGGCCAGTTTCGGACCCCAGCCTTGGCCTTGCAGCTCAGGCGATATAAAAAGACTCTGGAAATAAGCAGTTTCAAAAAGCTTAGTCGGCCACAAATCCACTCTTAGTTTTGCGCCTTTACCCTGTGTCCAATTTCCTGGTGGAAGAGCTAAGCGTAAGCCTTTAACTTCTTGGGTCGTATCATCAACTAATATAAACGAACAGTTTTCATTGGTATTTGCGATTGATTTTTTTTGATACTCAGTTAATTCATCTATTGAATAATAACCATGGCCAACTACTTTATCGGTGAATACTTTAACGCTTTCAATGTCGGCGGCCAAAAATTCTTTTATAATTATCAAAAATAATTACTCTTCGTCATCGGACCCTTCATCTTCATCCTCATCAAGGTCGTCGTCCTCATCTTCTTCGTCCTCATCCTCATCAAGATCTGCAGTGGCTTCGATTCTTAGTAGCCAGCCTTCTTCGTAGGGATCTTCTTGAATAAGAGAGGGCTCATCGATAACACTGGCATTAACCTCTATAACAGTACCCTCGACAGGAGAATAAATATTTAAAGGGCCGTCATCGGTTTCAATAACTCCAATAGCCACATCTTCTTCTACTTTTTCTTGTTCAGGCGGCAAATCAATTGAGGTGATTTCAGTTATTTCCGACAGACCTTCATCATTGATTCCAATTGTGATAATTCCGTCTTCTTCTCGGTACCACATATGATGACTGAAGTTTTTTATGTCGTCGCTCATTTGCATTCTCCTTCAATAAAAGTGCTGCTTAAAAAGCGAGTATTAAACTTCCGTCAAGTTGTTTAGCCAAGCAGCTTATTTAATATCCACCAAAGTGCGGATTCGGTATATTCTAACGAAAAAATTATAAGGGTCAAAGTATGTAAGTGCTAACGCAGATATAAAAATTTGCGATTTAGCAAAGTCTTTGATAAAAGACACGAGCTTCGTTCGAGTTACTGTATTGAATTTTAGATTAAAGAAAAGTTTTTGCTGTCAAAAGTCAGAGGGGGATGTATGACGACAATGCGTTTTTTTGTTATTGGTTCGTGGACCGAAGGCTTATTTCATTTTCAAAAATTAAAACCGTTTATAGTATCTAATCAACCGGCCAGTTTACGGGCCTTAGTCTACAAGCTGCCTATTGGATTTCCCGTAATTGTAGCGCAAAATAATAGCAACAGTGTAGGCGCCGATATAAATGCCGAGCAAATAATTGAACAAGCTGATGAAATTATAGGCCAATTGCTTGAGCTTAAAAATGACGATACATTATTAACACTTATGGACTCTTTACATGGGGTGAGGTTGGCTGACCCAAGTAAGGGTCTGCACAAGAGATCAAGCGTTAAAGTTACCACAAGCTCTGGTGACCAGGACGAGGCCCAGGTTTATTTTTTTAATCCACTCAAGTTAAAGGCGAATGCTCATCGTATTATGGGCGGTGTGTGGCGGGAATACTTAACTCTGAACCCACCTTTGACGGAACGTCTTACCGAGAAGCAAAAAACTTATATTTTAAAACTGGGTTCTATAAAGGGGCGCGACATCGTGCCGATTAATGATTTAACACTCTACCGAGAATTGATGAAACTTGAGTTGATTGTTGATAAAGGCCGCAGATTAGCATTGAGTTCTTTAGGAAAAGAAGTTTATAACCATCTGATCTGATGGAAGCAAATAATTCACCACTTAGTCCACTATTTAAAGTTGTTTTACTGGAACCTGAAATACCTCAGAACACAGGTAATATCGGGCGTACTTGTGTTGGTACTAATTGTGAGTTGCATATTATCGGACCCACGGGTTTTGAAATCACAGACGCTAATTTAAAAAGAGCAGGGCTTGATTACTGGCAACATTTAACCTGGCATCAGTATAAATCCTATGATGAATGGTTTGCGCAAGTTGAAGATCCAAAAAGAGTTTTTTATTTCAGCACCAAAGTAAAACAAACTTACTTTGATGTTCAATATCAAAAGGGTGATTGGCTGGTTTTCGGTAAAGAAACCAAAGGGCTCCC
Source organism: Bdellovibrionota bacterium (assembly GCA_038042235.1). Classification (GTDB taxonomy): domain Bacteria; phylum Bdellovibrionota; class Bdellovibrionia; order Bdellovibrionales; family Bdellovibrionaceae; genus Pseudobdellovibrio. The sequence goes on from JBBTEQ010000039.1 coordinate 9,867, forward strand.
ACCTGAAATCATCAATAATAATTTAAACCAAACTCTTACCATTCCTCAAACGGGCCCAGTCAGGAGCCTAAATCTGGCTACAGCTGTGGCGATAGCTGTTTATGAGGGGTATAGGCAAGTGAGTCACTTTAAGGCTTAGATTTAATTAGCGGGCCCAATATAGGGTTGTCATCGAGGCGGCCCATATTGCTGGGGTCTGTTTCCTCGCGGTTCCATTTAATAAAAAGAGCCAGATTATTCGGTAACACAGCGGCTTTAGCAATTGAAAGATTATCAAGGGCCACAAGTATTTCGCCACGAATGTTTGCAGAGACCTCGGACATATCAAATAATAGCAAATTCAAAAAAATCGGAATAAATACTTCGCCCAATTTTTCAGCTCGAAACAGTTGAGCCTCCGAGAGATCAGTCCTGAGATGATATTTTTCCAAGTTTCTGTAGGGACCTAATAAGACCTGACCAATTTGGGCAACATAGCGTCTAACATCTTCAACCTTGTCGTGATTTACTAACTGAATGATATCCGTAAGTATTTTTTCATTTAATAAATAGGTGAAACTTTGCTCTTGAAGCTCTGGTTCGGTGAGTTTATAAAAAAGTAAATACCAAACCTGGGCAGCCAAAGCTCTGATCTCGTCAGGGTTTTCTTTTTTCAGTAAGTCAAAAACAATAGTGGCGGCGCTCGTAGAGTAGTGCCCCTGACCCTTAATTAAACTTAAGGCCGAGTCTAAAACTTTATGATCATTTGACGTTTTAAGAAGAAAAAGGGCTAATTTACGCACTTCGCAATTGGGTGATCCATCAGAATTATAGTAGGCCGCCGTATGAATATCTATGTCGCGGTTTAAATTTACAAGATTTTCATTACAGGCTGAGGCCGGTTTTAAACCAAAAAACATCACTGAAATAGCTATAAGATTAATACGTTTCATGTAGGCTACAATTTATCAGAAAAACTGCTGGCGGGGAGATTATTTTATAGGTTTTGAATTGTTTACTAAAAAGTGTTAAATAATTGTACAGTATTGCCTACTTGAGCGTTTAGGCGCGTTTTTTCTTAAGCTCCGGAAGATCAAAGTTTTGAATGTTTATTTTTAATTTGGCTGAATGTTTATTTTTTTTAGAGGCAATTGTTTCACTCTTTGGTCTTATATTAAGTTCCAAAAAGTATCCCAGTTCACTTAAACCCTTTTCGATTGTTGCTAAGGTCGGGTTTGCTTTTGGATTTTCAAAAACTTTTGAATAGTTTTGTTGTGAAACATTCATTAGATCCGCCAATTCCTGTAAACTTTTGTTGCCATCATTCTTTCTTGAGAAGCGCATCTGGTAGGCTAAGGCCAAAATTGAGTTCACAGGGATTTTGGTGAGCATGTTTTTTTTAAGACTTTTGCCCACCAACCTGAGGCACTCCTCGGGCATTTTTACAGTAAGGTTTCTATCGTAGTTAGATTCAAGCCATCCGTTTAGGGCTTCCTTTGCATTGGTTAAGGCTTCATTAAGAGAAACGCCTTCAGTTACACAGCCTGTAAGACCTGGGAACTCAACTAAAAATGATCCGCCTGACTGAGAGACAATTGCTGGGTATTTCATAGCTTCCTTTATTTGCTGAGAAATTTTCTCAATTTCTTTTCAAGGCCTTTTCCTAAATCTTTCGAACCATGTGCGGGAATTGAAATAGTTTGGTTTCCTTTTTTCATAATATGGTGGCTTCCATTGGCTTATTATCAAATATTAAATCAAATGATGTTGGGGTGAAATCGCTATATAAACACGTA
>JBBTEQ010000040.1:0-5320 GCA_038042235.1 Bdellovibrionota bacterium
TCTTTTGCCCAACCCTGTAAAACTTCAGCAAGATCAACCACTTTATCATCAGTTTGTGTCGGAGCAAAATAGGTTACAAAAATCTGCGCCGCTCTGAAATCTGCCGGCATCTGCACACGCGTGATTGTAATAAGACCAGGAAGATCGGATCTGCAATGCTCAATCACATATCTAGAGACGATCTCCTGAACTTCTTTTTCAATTCGAATTTTTCTGCGTCCATCTCCGGTATTTTTCATTAGCTTATCGGCGTTAATTCTCTGGCAATTTCTTCTTTCATATAAGCCTCGATAACATCTCCGGCCTTAATATCATTGAAGTTTTCAATACCTATACCGCACTCAAAGCCTTCTGCGACTTCTTTTGCATCATCTTTGAATCGCTTAAGCGAACCTAACTTACCTTCATACACAATTTTACCATCACGAACTAAACGTAACATGTTAGAGCGTTGAATTTTTCCTGACGTAACCGAGCACCCAGCAATAACTCCCATTTTTGGTACGCTGAAAATATTTCTAACTTCTGCTGTACCCATAACTTTTTCAACCAACTGCGGAGCCAGTAGTCCGGTCATCGCCTTTTTAATTTCATCAACCATTTCATAAACAATTGAATAAGTTCTGATGTCGACGCCCAGCTGTTTTGCCTTACTTTGCGCATTATTATCCGGACGAACATTAAAGCCGATGACAATGCCTTTTGCAGTATGTGCCAGCATCACGTCATTCTCAGTTATGCCACCAACAGCCGAGTGAATAATTTTATTTTTTACTTCGACTGAAGATAATTTATTGAGCATACCCTGAATGGCCTCAAGCGAACCTTGCACATCGGATTTCAAAATAATATTAAACTCTTTAAGATCGCCTTGGGTAACTTTTGCAAACATATCCTCTAGAGTGATTTTCTTAGTCGTTGTCTCTGCTAAGATCTGTTGCTTTCTGACTCCAACAACCTCTTCGGCTGTTCTTTCATCTTTAACAACATCAAACCTGTCGCCTGCAGCTGGAACTCCCTCAAGACCTAAAACCTCAACAGGTAATCCCGGAGTGATCGTATTAACGCGTTCACCTTTATCATTGGTTAAAGATTTAACCTTGCCCTTCATCGCTCCTGCAACAATGTAGTCTCCCACATTAACATGTCCGTCTTTTACTAAAATTGTTGCAACGGCCCCTTTGCCTTTTTCAAGCTTGGACTCAATAACAAGACCTGTTCCTGATCTTTCTGGATTGGCTTTTAATTCTGCAACCTCAGCTAATAATTTTATATTCTCAAGTAATTCTTTGATTCCAGTTTTCTTTAAAGCTGAAACTTCGCAGAAAATAGTGGTACCACCCCACTCTTCGGGAACAATTTCAAACTCAGTTAATTGCTGTTTGATTTTATCCGGATTAGCTCCGGGTTTATCCATTTTATTAACGGCAACAATCATCGGAACTCCAGCCGCCTTCGCATGATTTACGGCTTCAGCCGTTTGCGGCATCATTCCATCATCTGCAGCGACCACTATAATAACAATGTCTGTCGCATTCGCTCCACGTGCGCGCATAGCCGTAAAGGCTTCGTGGCCCGGAGTATCTAGGAAAGTAATGATACTGCCATCTTCAGTCTTAACTGAATAAGCACCAATATGTTGAGTGATCCCGCCAGCTTCGCCAGAGGCTACGTTTGCATTGCGAATCGCATCCAGCAAAGAAGTTTTACCATGATCCACGTGTCCCATTACGGTTACAACAGGTGGGCGAATAATACTTCCGGCTTCTTGATTTCCAAAGGCTGTGTCGACAACGATTTCATCAGCAGTTCGGAAAACATTCTGCGCTTCCCACCCGAACTCCGGAACTATCAAGGCAATCGTATCAAAATCCAGATCCATATTGACGTTGGCCATCACGCCATTCTTCATTAAGACCTTAATCAATTGACCGGCCTTAAGACCCATCTCAACGGCAACGTCACCGACCTTCATTTTATTATTTACCTTAAGAACACGCTTTGAAGCCTTGGGTGTTGTAATCTGGGTTTTTAATGCCGCACGATTTAAAATACCGCTTTTTTTCTTAGGCTGAAAAACCATTTCGCGTTTTCTGAATTCAACAGCATTAAAACTTTGCAACAAAGTCTCTTGTTCTTTTTCTTTTGCAGATAAACCACCGGTACTAGTTCCCGCTCCTGCTGTTGCACCGAATTTTTTAGAACGTTTATCGTAATCACGTTTTTGCGCATCAAAGCTTGGAATCGGAGCTAAAGGCTCCTGGGCCTGTGCAACAAAACCGGCACGAATGTTTCGCCCTCCAGGCTGAGGACGGGCGTTAAATCCACCGCCACCAGTGCCTGCAGTTCCCGGTGGCCTTGGTGTATAACCACCACTGGCGCCACCTGCTGGACGAGCGGCTCCCCTTACATAACCACCCTGATCTTGCGTCCCGCTTTGCGGTGCTTGCACCCGGCTTAAATCCATACGTCCTATAATATTACGCTTCACCATATTCGCAGAGCTAGAAATTCCACTGTCACCAATCGACACTTCTTTTTTTCGCGAAGCCACGGCCACTGGCTTTTCAGTAGCAGCAGTCGCAGACTTAGGCGTAAAAACCTGAGCTGCCGGTGGTGGAGTTTTTACTTCTATAACTTTAGGAATCTCAATATTTTCTGGCGCAGCTGACTTTTCGACTTCATCAATAGCAACAGCAGTTTGAACTTCATCTTGTGTTGTTTCTTCAACTAATTCTTCTTTGATTTTACGTCTGATAACCGATGATTTCGATGCGGGAGTTTTATCCACAACAGCAGCATCTACTGCCACTTCGGCAGCTGCAGCTTTTTTTACCGAAGCCGTTGTTACGATTGTAGGGCCGCTAACTCCAGTACTCGAGGTTTTTTTTGTGGTAAGTTTTTTAGCAGCGGGAGTTTTTGCTGTAGCTTTACGAGGAACTGACTTCTTTTTTGTCTTATCCTCATTAGCAGCCTGCTCAGAGCCCCCTAACTTAGATTTAATTTGCTCAAGGATCTCAGGCTCAATCTCGGCCATATGATTCTTAATCGGTAATTGCCACTCTTTGATTTTATCCATCAATGCTAAAGGCGTCATACCGACTTCTTTTGCAAATTCGAAAACTCTTGGATTACTCACGCGATTTTATTCCCTTCGTACATTCTATCACTACTGATTCTGCCCTAATTTAGATAACTCAGCTTTTAATTGCTCTTCTGCTCTTTGTTTTGCTGAAGATGCTTTTTCTACAGCAGGCTGCGCCTGAGGAGAAGTTGGAACCGGAAGTCCTTTTTCTTTATAGTTTGCGATCAAAGCCTGCGCATCACTAATCAGTTTTTGTGCCTTATCAGGATCATCATAACCGGCAATTGACATAATTTCTTCAGCAGTAGCTGTTGCCAAAGACTGGAATGAACCAAAACCTGATTGGAAAATATTCTGCGCCATAGTTTCGCTCATGCCTGGAAGTAACATTAAGTTGAAAATAGACTCCGCAGTTCGAGCTGAAGTTGCAGAAACAGATATAATGTCCAACTTCCATCCCGTCAGCTTAGCTGCCAAACGTACATTCTGGCCTTTTTTACCAATGGCTAGACTCAATTGTGCATCTGGAACAACAATTTCCATCTCTTTATTTTCTTCATCTAAAAATACTTTTGCAATTTCCGCAGGTGCTAATGCATTACAGGCAAAACGTGTGACGTCTTCATCCCACATGACGATATCGATCTTTTCGCCTTTAAGTTCTTGTACAATATTTTGTACGCGTGAACCTTTCATACCAACACAAGCACCAACTGGATCAACAGAGTTATCTTTAGTACGAACTGCGATTTTTGCCCTTTGTCCCGGCTCACGAGCCGCAGACATAATTTCAACAATACCATCGTAAATTTCAGGAACTTCCATTTCAAAAAGTTTTACTAAATATCTTTCATCCGCGCGTGACATGATAATTTGCGGTCCACGGGTTGTTTGACGTACTTCAGATAAATAACCTTGAATACGATCCCCTGGTTTATACATCTCACCCGGAATTTGTTCGCGCGGTGGAATGTGAGCTTCTGTGCGTCCTAGATCTACAACAATAGCACCTTTTTCAACACGTCTTGCGATGCCCGATGCGATCTCGCCCTTGCGTTGTTCAAATTCAGAGAAAATAATTTCTCTTTCCGCATCACGTACTTTTTGTAAAATAATTTGTTTTGCAGTTTGGGCCGCAATACGTCCTAAATCGCTTGAATCCAATTTAATACCAATTGAATCATCAAGCTGAGCTTCTGGATCAAGCTTGAGTGCTTCATCTAATGGAATTTCAACCTCTTCATCAATAAATTTTTCGCGAAGAACAACTTCCTTAAACTCATACAGCTCAACCTCACCGGTCGCTTCATTGTACTGAGCTTCGATTTCACGGTAGGTTCCGAATTTTTTGCGTGCAGCAACCAGCATAGCCTGCTTGACTGCATCAACGATAACTTCTTTATCAATACCTTTATCGCGTCCTACTTGGTCTATTACTTTTGCTAAATCAGTCAGCATGTTCTCTGCCATATTTCCCCCAGCTATTTTTTTCTCTGTAACTATTTCTTTTTAACTGTCTCTTTTTTATTGTTCACTTTATATTCAAAAACTAATTTTGCTTTTTCAACTGCCGTAAGCGGAATTTTCACTTCGTTAGATCTTATATCAAAAAGTAAATGTTCTTTATCAACAGCTTTTAGGACTTCTTCAAATTTTTTCATTGCAATAAGTCCCTTATCTTCAATCGCGGTTAGACTTCCCAATGACTTTGAAAGTTGAATAAAGATTTTTTTTCCGACAACTTTATCAAAATGCCAGGTTTTTTTTAAATTGCGATCCAGCCCCGGAGTTGAAACCTCAAGATTGTACATCGAACCTGGAACTATATCCTCAACGTCTAATCTTAGATTTATAGCTTTTGATACATTAGAACAGTCTTCGATACCAACGCCCGACTCTTTATCTATATAAACTCTTAAAATACGGCCTTTTCCAGCCCCAGAGTGCTCTAAATCATACAGTAAACAGCCTTCGCGTTCCGCTATTTCCTGCGCAATTTTTTCAACTTTTTCTAACCAAGCTTCCAAGTTTACCCTTATTTAGACATCCTATTAGATGCCTATATTATGTCCTCATTTAATAAATACTAATTTGTTTGCATGAGGCAAAAAAAAATTGGGCTTTAAGCCCAACGCGGATAAACATATCAAACTATCCACCCACTAGCAACGCTTAATTACTATTCCAACTCATAACAAGAGCGTCTGCACGATCAGAATAGTATTCTTTTCGTAT
>JBBTEQ010000041.1:0-8872 GCA_038042235.1 Bdellovibrionota bacterium
TATAATTGCAAAACATTTAACTGCCAGTTCTACTCTTTCTCGCCACTCTTTTTTTGTGCAACATACTGGCTTTTGAGCCAAACACGAATTTCTTTAGTAATAAGCGGTGGCACACCAACAAAAGTAAAGGTCTCAATAAATGAGCCTTTTATTTCCTCGTCGTCTGTACACTCTGTGCAGCGTGCAATCACTCGCCGCTCTGGGCTCCATTTAAAAAAATCACCATATATCGGTTTAAACTCACCCAATATAACTTCTTTGCTTGTTGCAATCTTCATTTCAAACTCACTGATCTCTTTAGCCACAGCCTGCGAATACATTTCAACAACCCCTTTAATAGGTGTCATTTTTCTTGGCTGTGCCTTTTGACCACTTGAATAATAATTCAAGGCAGCTTCTAATACTGTACTCAGCACCGGTTTAACAAAAACATCCTGCACTCCCGGGCCCAAGTAACCTCTTATAAAAATCGGATCACTAGAAAGACTCAGCAAAATTATTGGTACATTTTCATTGCCACCAGCTTTTAATATTTCGCGAAAATTCGCATACCACTGCTCAGGTGTATTAGCGAGCGCGCTGTCGATTGTCTTAGTGATTTTCGAAACGTCCACAAATATCAACTCGGGGCCAAGGGGTGGCGCAGGAGGAGCCTCCTGCTTAGGAGCCGCACCTGCGGATGACGGCGCTGCTGGAGTCGCCTTGGTTTTTTTATCATTATTGAAATTGGGAGCAATCAGTTCAGTTGCTTTTTCGACTGAAGAAACAATTGTCATCGTAAACTGAGGTTTACCTTTGATAATTTCTTCAAATTTACGGTTACTGATAGCGTCTTCATCTATAACTAATATTTTTAACATAAAACTTCTCCCCCAAAAAAACTAGAGCTTCGGCGCATTTTTAATAACATTTTTAATCTGAAATGACAGATGAGTATCCATTCCGATAAACCAGAACTCGCTTGAAAAGCCACCGCCGGTCTTTTCAACTGAAGTCAGGCATTTTGCTAGCACGCTTTTTTGACCTTTTCGTAAAAACAAATCACAATTAAAGGCTCTGAATTCGTTCACTTCAAATTTATTTGACGAATTAATTAAAAAGCTATATTCACTTATGCTTTCAAGCTCATACTCGTACACCAAATCGACCGGTTCTTTAATTTGCAGGGAATAAACTTCACGTTTAGGTTTTTTATCGGTCAATGCCAAAAATTTTATATTCTGTCTGGCCAGAAGTTCATCAACCGGTTTAATCATGTAATCTGAAATGCGTTGATTTAAATATTTTTTTACACTTTTCTCATCAGATTCAAAACCCAGCACTATGATTTTAGTCGCTTTATTAGGCTCAAAAGTTAGTATTTTTTCAAAATTCTCCACCCACTTTGTAACGTTGGGTAGCAACAGTGTACTTGAGATAATCAGCACACTGTAAATTTCTTCATTTGCAGGTGGAATCTTTGCTTTAGCCTCTTCTGCAATATCCAGTTTTTCCTGTGCAGTTTTTTCTTTTTCTGCTTTCAATTTTGTTGCCGCCAATAAAGTTTCTTTAAGGCTTTTAACTTCTACTACAAGGCGAGCTATTTCTTTAACTAGACTTTGCTTTTGCTCTTCAATTTCTTTAATCGGCTCTTCTGGTTTAGCTTCTGGTTTAGCTGCTGCAATACCCTCAGCAGGTGCAGGTGGCGCCGCTGGCACAGGTTTTTCTGGTTTTTTTTCATCCTTAGTTGGGTTCGATATGGTTTCAAGATTGGATTGATATTTTTCTAACAGCTCTGCAGCATTATTCCAAGCGGTTTTAGCCGAAACTTCATTTCTGGTGGCCTCAAGTAGTTCCTCTTTAGCAACATCATAAACAGCCTTGTTTTTTCCGTAAACATCTTTAAACACCGGATTACCATTTAAAATTTCCATTGCCGATTCAAAATCATCTGCAAATGTGATCTTAACTTCTTCATCCCCTCGAAATATTTTTTCAAGTGCACTAGTAACCAGCTCATCCGGCTCGATAACCATAATTTGTGCCACCTTACCTCCATAACATAAGTTCTATTTAACTCGTTATAATTCTCTTCGCTGCTTTAAAAACTTCAATTACATCAATATCCTTCATACAGTTATGATGTTCCAGTGGACACTTGTTGTGTCCATGCGCCCCACAGGGACGGCACTTCAAATTATTGTTCTGAACAACCGCCGCTTTATCAATCCAAGGCCTAAAACCCTGGTTTAAGGTCGTTGGTCCAAAAATAGTAAGAACCGGAATATTATCATAAGCCGCCATGTGAGTAGACGCACTGTCATTTGAAATAACCAGACTATAGCCTGAAAGCGCTGCGATAGTTTCAGCAATTGATAAACTACCCGCCCTTACTTTTACGCCTTTAGCCATTTCTGCGATTTCAACGCAGAGCGATTTCTCAGGAGGCCCGCCCATTAAATCCACTTCAAAGCCATCTTTAATAAGCAACTGGCATAGTTGTGTATAACCAGACGTCGTCCATTTTTTTGTGGCCCAAACACTGCCGGGAAAAATAGCAATTTTATTTTGCGAAACTTGGCTGGGATTTTTTTTGGAGAAAGAAAAAAAATCAGGCACTTTAGGTAAACTGCTGTCATTCAAATAACTATAATCTTTTGAGTTGATTTCTTGATAAGTTTTTTTGTCAACGACCTGCAGTAAGCCAAACTGTCTTATAACCTCTGGATACTCTTTTACGTAAGCTACAGTCTCATCAAAAATCCAGTATCCCAAAAATGAAGAAAAGCCGATTTTTTTTTCAGCCTTGATTTTAGATACAAAAATCATGCTGCGCAATGATCGATGAAGGCAAAAAATATTTTTAATATCATTTTTTTTTACTTCTTCGAGGGCCAGTTTATAGCTTTCGCGGTTCGATTTTTCAACTTCGATAACAGCATCCACAATTTTTTCAGCGATCAGAAACTCACCTAGCCCCTGTTTACAGACAATAATTAATTTATCTTGTGGGAAAATTTCTTTAATTCTTTTTAAATTTGGAATCGATAATATCAAATCACCTAAAAATGCTGTTTGAATTACTAGGTTTGATTTTGTTAACAAGATTAATTACCTTTTTCTAATTTCTACAACTTCTGATATCAGAGAACCTACTGGCAAAGCCACTTCGATTCTTAATACATATTTTTTGTCGTCATCGGATACCCAGATATAAAAATCACGAGCTTTGGCCAAATTACCTCGGGTCACAACCTCGGCCTTAAGCTTAATGGCATTGAACTCACCGGCCTCTGTACTGAGTACTTTTTTTTCAAGAGCCTTGGCTTTAAAAATTACATTTTTTTCGTTATCAGACACTCTGAAAACATATTCTTTACCTATGTTCCATTTGAACACTCGCATATAAAAAATAGCACTGACCAGATTTTGCGAGTACGGCAAAATAGTCCAACTCAATTTTTTTTCTTCGTGGCCATCTTCTTCTGTGTATTTATGTTCCCAGTAATCGGCCTTCAGGCTTTCAAAATCAAAAAAAGCTCGGACCTCTTTTATCTGTTTGGAGTCTTTAATATCAATCTTATAAGCTCCGGGACTGAGTGTTTCATAATCCAAATAAGTCTGAAATTGATCATCAACGGCATAAATTCTTGAAAAAAACGAATAGGTTTTAACATCAATAAAAAAATTATAATTTTTTTTTCCGTTAACCAAGGCAAAAGGCTTGGTCGCCAAAATCAGCTTGGCGGCACTTGTACCAAGGTAACTGATCTCATGAATTAACTTTTCACCTACAGTAAATGGATCAATTAATGGGCGCCGCTCATGGCTGAAACCTTCAGAGTCTTCAACTTCGGGCTGTCTTTTTAATATTTCGAGTTTATTTTTTTGCGGCAGCTTGTTTTTTTTAATCTTTTTAATTACAAGAGGTTTAATTTCAGATGCAGGTTCTACTGCATTTGTTTTTGACGACTCATCTGGTTCTGTGACCGCTTCCGCAGCTTCGGCCGGCTCTGCGACCTCTATAATTTTTACTTTTTTATCAAATTCTTCAGTTTTAAATTCAGCTTTTCTTTTATCATATTTAAGAAAACTTGAACACGAAGTTACTAAAACAGCAATTAGCACTAAAATTAATTTAAGCTTATTAAGTTTACTAGTCATAAAAATTTTTCCAACGTTTATGCACCCACATCCAATGCTCTGGATATTTAGTAATTATTTTTTCTAGTACTTGATTTAGCTTATTTGTGATCACTTCGTTATTTTTACTTAGTTCTAAACTCAAATCAATTGCTTCATCAACACAGATATGTAGCTTATCGTTATCATCCCAATAAGTATAAAGAGGATAAACCGGTTTCTGTGTCTTTTTAACAAACAAGGCTAGACCATAGGCCGTACCGGTCGTCACACCAAAAAACTGACTCTCAATTCCGTAGGGTCTTCCCATAAATTGATCAAGTACGAAGACAACTCCTCGTTTTTGTTTTAATGCCCCCAGAATTTCAAAGGCATTATTTTTACCATGGGCATCAATAAACAAACTTTTAGATCTTTCACGTAACCCGAACCAAAATGCATCTAAAAAATGATTTTTAATGCGCTTACTGATAAGAGTCAGCGGTCTAATGCGGCGGCTTATAATAGCACTGGCCAAATCGCCACTACCAAGATGCAAGGATAAAAAAAACACACCAGAGTCACATTGCTGAACTTTTTTTATAGTATCTTCACCATCAAAAATAACATTATTATCAATCCATTCATCCGTTAAATAAGGAATTCTGATTACATCAACAAAACTGCGACTCAGGTTTACCATACACTTTTTTTTAATTAGATTCTTTTTCTCATTGCTCATACCCGGAAAAGCAATTTCTAGATTATTTAATATGACTTCTTTTCGTATTTTAAAAACATCGATCCACAAAAATGCTAAAAATTTTGCAATATACACATTAAAAGACCATGGCAAATAGCTCCACAGAAAAGCCAGAGCATAACTAAAGAGACAGCCTAATTTTTTCAAACAGTGCCTCCTTTTGTACTCTATCCATTTCCAGATTGTGCTTAGGCACAGTTAGATATTTTTTCAATGAAATTTCAGATATTTTAGTTAGATCTTTTTCGGTTGTAACAAGTCTAATATTATCATGTTTTTTTAATAGTTTATTATACTCATCTAATAGTTGCTGCTGATCTGAGATCGTATAATTATGGTGATCCGGAAAAAACTTTTGATGAACAACTTTATAACCCTGCTGAGTTAAATCCTGAACAAATGTTTCAGGTCGACCCAAACCACAAAAAATAAAAAGGGGCATAATTTTATCTAATGCCAATTCTGTTTTCATACGAGATAAAAAAATATGCTCAGATAAATGTGGTGCCAAGTTCGCTATTTGTTTTTTAATTTCAGAAACTTTTTCGCTTTGTGAAAGATTGGTTTTTGTTATCAAAACTGCATGCGCCCGTTTTAAACTGCCTATCGGCTCACGCAAATATGTGTTAAATCCCTGAGTAGCGTCAATTAAAAGCAAATCAAAATTTCTTTTTAGCTTCAGGTGACTAAAACCATCATCAAGTATAATAAGCCCCGGCTGATCAACCAAGCTGGCTAAAGCTGTCTGTGATTTATTTGGCCCAGCCCACACATTACAACTAGGCAATTGTGCTTGCAGCAGGCAGGATTCATCTCCAAATTTTTGTGCTGAGTTGTCTGATTTTAATTTAACCCTTTCCGGATATCTCAAGTTGGCTTTATAACTTTTAGTGATAATATTAATTTTATATTTTTTAACTAATTCCTCAGCTAGAAAAATAACACACGGGGTTTTGCCTACTCCGCCAAAAGATAAATTACCCACTGAAATAACTGGAATCGACAATTTCACTGCATTCAATATCTGCAGGCTGTACAGACGATTCTTCGTATGCACCAACAAATGAAATAATTTTTCAACTGGCTTCAAAAAAATCATAAATAAGGTTCTAAGCTTCGAGCCACACGCTCCGTGGCTCCCTTTTCTCCAAGATAAAGGGGAAGTTTTTTCAATTCCTCAACCACAGCCTTGGTGTATACTGAATCACTGATAAATCTATCCATCAGCAAAAATAACTCATCCGGATTAGCTTCGTCTTGTTTTCTTTCAGGTACGACTTCTTTAGCTAAAATTAAATTAACCAAACCAAAATATTTAACTTTAATAAAAAATTTGGCAAAAATCCCAGTAAGCCATTTTAATCGGTACATGATCACCATTGGTTTTTGCAACAAACCTACCATCAGGGTGGCTGTGCCCGACGCCACAAGTACATAATCGGCCAGACTTATCATCTTATTAGGATCATCCTGCAATAAAATATAGGGAGACTTAAAATTATCTAATCTTTCAAGCATTTCATCTTTAGCAATAGTCGGTGCAACCAATATAGCAAGCCTTAGGTGTTCATGTTTAAGTAACAATCGCTTAGCCACCTCAAGTTGTATATCAAGATGCTGATCAAGTTCACCGCGACGAGAGCCCGGCATCAGTGCTAATAATTTTTCATTTTTATTAATACCATACTTTTCTTTATTATATTGAATCTTTTCAGCATTCAGCAGGTCCTCATTGAACTCATCAAGAAGCGGGTGCCCAACAAACTCGTAGGGAACATTTTTTGATTTATAAAATTCGGCTTCAAATGGAAATAGCAAAAAAGCTTTCTTGCAATATTTCTTTATTGTCTGCACACGACCTTTTCGCCAGGCCCAAACTTGTGGTGAAATATAATAAAAACATTTAATACCAAGTGTGTGAAGTTTTTTGGCAAGCATCAGATTGAACTCGGGATAGTCCATAAGAATAACCACTTCGGGCCTGCGCTTACTAGCTTGCTCTATAAGATTATTAAAAATCCCTTTAAGATGACTATAATGTGTGACAATTTCTGCAACACCCACAACGGCCATTTCTTCAGACTTTCCAAAGCGCTCAAAACCAAACTCTTCCATGGCGGTTGATCCCACACCAAAATAACTGTAATCTTTAGCTTTTGATTTCCAGTGCTGCATTAACTTTAAAGCATAGTGTGCACTTGAAGCCTCTGCAGCAATAATCATAACCTGCGGCTTCAATGTACTGATCCTTTAATTTTGCCATCTAATCTTAAAATGAACTTTTCAACATTTTTAAGCGCTTCTGTTGCTTCAACAGCGGTAATAGCCAATGAATCTTTTCCTAAAATACATTGAATAAAGTGATCTACTTCCAAAGCTAAGGCATCAACTTTGCCCAGTTGAATTTTATTTACTGTACAAAAAGGCTCGGCTGTCTGGGGTGTCAGTATTTCGGCTTCAAGTGTAGCGGTATTCATATAAATACTTTGCTTTGCACTTACCGCTCTGTAATTACGAATAATCTGTGGAGTCACCCGCGAATTATTTAATGTTATTTGCGTTCCATTCTTCAACATTAAACGTATCCAAACATCATCATAAGTTGCTTTGATCAGTTTGCTGCCAGTCGCTTCAAATTGTTCAATAGGGCTTTTGAAAATCCAACTGACTAAATCAATATCATGAATCGTTAGATCATGCAGTACGCTGACGTCGCTTCCACGAGTTCTAAACGGAGCAAGACGATTTATTTCTAAATAACTTATATCGGTGCTGTTCTCTTTTAAAAACCGAAATGCTGGATTAAATCTTTCAATGTGACCTACTGTTAACAACGTATTATTTTTATCAGACAATTCACATAGTTTTTCGGCCTGTTCAATACTGGCAGCTATCGGCTTTTCAACAAGCACTGGGATTTTTTGCTGTAAAAACAAATTGGCTAAATCATAATGTGATTGCGTTGAAGCCGCGATATGTACAAAATCAATTTTACCAAATAATTCTTCTGGTCTTTGATACGCTTGCGTCGATAGTTCAGTAGCAACTTTTTGCGCCTGTGTAAAAGAAAAATCACAAACGCCAACAAGTTCAACCAATGGGTGGGCTTTAATTTTTTGTGCATGAAACTGTCCAAGATAACCGACCCCGACAACAGCCGCACGCAACTTCATATTGAATCGTCTATCTGTCGACCAGAATCACGCGTTATCGCAATTCCACGCTTAGAGTTTTTAATAAAATTGACTAAGTATGTGATATTTTCTGAAGGGGCGCATTCGGCCTCAATACGATTATACGCCTCCTCTAAAGTATCTGAACCCATAATCACAATGCGTATGGCTTTATGAATGTTTGTAACTTCATCTTTGCTAAAGCCTTTTCGCAATAGACCCACTTTATTTGTGGCTCTAATTAAAGCCCAATTTCCCTGCGCCTTTGAAAACGGTATAATATCCTTATTGGAAACGCTGGAGCTAGCAATAAAGGCATATTTACCAATTCTGGTAAATTGCGTAAAACCACAAACACCACCAATTGTTACATTGTCCTCGACATGGCAATGACCGGCGAAATTTGTATTATTAGCGATGATGACATTGTTACCTATTTTGCAATCATGACCAACATGCGCATAAGCCATTAGATAGCAGTTATTCCCGATGACTGTTGCACCACTACCCTTTGAAGTCGCAATATTTAGTGTGGTGAACTCACGTATAACATTATTATCACCGATGATAAGCTTGGTTGGCTCAGCTTTATAACTGATGTCCTGCGGTGGACCGCCGATAACAGCCCCCGGTGCAATATGATTATTCTTACCAATTTCAACAATTCCATATCGAGAACCAATAGTGACATGACTCTCGACAAGAGTTCCGCTACCAATTTTTACATGACCTTGAATATTGCAATAAGGTCCGATTTCAACTTCGTCGTCTAACTTAACATAAGCAGAAATAATACTCGTAGGATGAATTATCATACTAACTATTATTGTTATTC
>JBBTEQ010000042.1:0-14903 GCA_038042235.1 Bdellovibrionota bacterium
GTTGCCGACATAATGAAACCGAATGCTGATAAGGCCTGAATTTTTAATGGAAAAAATCATTTTGTAGCCGTTGCGGAAAAGCATAAAATCAGCATGAGTTTTTGCGATACCGTAAACTTTAATACGTCCGAGGGCTGAAGGTTTAAGTTCGTTAAAAGTGGCAGCGGCTTCGGCAAAATCTGTTTTAAGACGAAGTAAAAAAGCAATAGTTTCGTTAACTAAGATTCTTTGTGTATCTAAGCCCAGGTTCATGTCGATCATAACAGATTTTTCAATCTGCTCATCAGCTGAAACAAGTTCGCGAATCCACGTCTTATTTTCTTGTCTGGTGATCTCCATGGGACTCCTTAATGCTTAGATATTAGTGTCTAATTTTTATATTCCAGACCTGAGCGGTTTTTGTCAATATCAAAAGCCGCCAATTTGCAGACTCAGCCCAATTTGAGATTCTGAGGCAAATAAGGGAGAGTGCGGGTAATAAAACCCGAGTATAAAATTCATCGGCAAAATGTAGCCAATGGTGCTTTCAAGTTTAAGTTCCAAGCCGGTATTCCAGATAGTTTCGTTGAGTTTTAAAGGCTGAGGAATCAGGTTGGCTGAGTAGCCTATGCCGTCAACCCCGATACCATCTGCGATAACGGCTCCACTGAGTCGTTTTAAAAAATAAGGGGCCGTTCCAGAGCCTCTTTCGATTTGGTTGATTGGAAATCTGTACTCTAGGTTGGTGTTCCACAGACTACGGCCAAAAAACTTAGAATTGGCATAACCGCGCATAACGAATTGGGGAATTAAGGTGTCGCTGGTGGTAAAACTAGAGGAGCTGCTGGCGCCATAGCGGCCTAAAACTTCTTCAAAAGTGATAAGACCACTGATTCTGGCTTTTAGAGCGTGTTGCTTGGGTAACCATGGATTAGCAAATGTGATCAAACTGAAAGAGGCCCTTTCGTAATCGCGCGCGGCTAAGCCTGTTTCGTCTTTTAATTTATAATTTTTTTCGAGTTTGAGCAGTCCGCCCCAGCCAGATTGCGGTGAAATTTGAAAAATATTTTGGTCATAATCTGTATATGCCATTTGCATAAACGGGCCCCAGTGCTGCGTGTGGGTACCAAATGTAGTGTTTTGTAATTGCACCCCAAACTGGTAAAACAAATTTTTATGAATTGAAAAAATATCAGGAATAAGTGACGCCGCATAGGTAGAAGTTTCAACAATAGAGGTGGATACGCCCAGCGCGCGATTTTGTACGATTGAGCTGAGCTGGAAAGGTATTTTTTGAGTCGAATTCGTGTAGATGCCGCTGAAGTTCCCCTTGTTTAATTCACTGTCGTAGTTTGCGGCAAGGGTGTATTCATGCAATTTGAGGGGATCGTGTCCTGAGGTTTGTGCCAGTAAGACAAAACCTTTTGATGAACTGCTGGCCGCGATAAAAGGTATCCAGTAACTTGGGACTAAATAATCGTAGGCCGAGTAGTCGAGCGTGGGGTATTTTTTATAAGTATATTCTTGCCCTGATTGTTGTTCTTTGACGGAGTAACGTTTTTGTATTGGGTTTTCGATAACGGGTAAGTCTTGAGTGATGCTGGCGAGTTTAAGTTCTGAGATTTTAAATCCTGTTCCCGTAAGTAGAGAAACCCAGGCCCGGGTTTCATCCGGTGCGATATCATAACTCCAAATTCCATTTAAAACGTGAGAAACAGGCTTTGCGTTAATTAAATCTTTAGAAACGTAAATATTATTAACGCCGTTTTTAGATGAGACAAAGTAAAGCGAATTATTTATTTTCTTTAGAAAACGAATTTGAGGGAAAGTCAATGCCACCGGGCTTTCAACAAGCGACACGAGATTAATTTTGACTAATCTATATACGCCGTTTGCATCTATTTTAGATACCAGAAGGTTTTGTTCATCCCAGAAAATTGGTGATTCATAACGAGTTGTGTACTCTGAACTTAGAATAAATTTTATAGCGTTGTCATTAGTGTTTAAAGTTCTGATCTGCGTCTTGCCATCAAAGGTAGTAACAAAAACTACATGTTTTCCATCTGCTGAGTAACTGGCGCTGCGGGCGCGCTGCGAATGGGTGATCTGAGTAGACTCATCGGTGTCAATATCGTAAACGTGTAAGTCAGAGAAAGTATATTTTGAGTTCGATTTTATAATTTTATCATAAAGGATTTTTCTTTCAAAAGGGTGAAAGTCGATGTGGTGCAGTTCTCCCGATGGCAGATTATTAAGAGTAAGAGTTAGTTTTTGGCCATTTTCATCAAGTAGAGCCAGTGATTTTTCGCCTTCATTGTTTTCGATATAAGCCAGTAATTTAAATTTTTCGGAATAGCTGGGCTCATATGAAGCTTCATTTGTTTGTTCTATATTTTTTAGCTCAGAAGGCGGGAGCTGTTTCAGTTTTTTTATTTGTTCCAAGCTTGTAGATTCGGCCTGGCGTAATGCGATTGAATACTGCATTTCGTAGCTGATTTTAGTCAACTCATACATGGGTTGTTTTATAAAATAGGGTAATCGTGCACCTTGTTGCTCTGCTAGAAAACCCGAGGCTTTTATATTTTTAGTGTCATAGGTGAGCTGACTGAAAAATAACGAACCGAAAAGATAAGGCCTTGTCCCATAGGGCCACGATGGCAGGACTTCATTGGCTTGAGCTAAAGTGTAATTGTGCAGTTTATTATCAAGCACCAAGCTGCGAAGAAGTGCATCTTGGTAGGTCGATCGCAGGCGTCCGCGTGGGGAAAATTGGGTTTCCATTTCGACGGCCATACCTTCTTTCCACCAGAGCGGTGTTAACAAGTTGGGTGCGACAATGCTTCCGAATACCGGGCGCAGCAGGGAGTAAAAACCTGTTGCCGGTTCTACTTGTAATATATGGGTCAGCTCATGAGTTAATAATTCACGTGCCCAGTCTCCGCCGGATTCCGACAGAGAATCGTGATCTCCAACGGGTGCAGTAAAGACCATGATGAGAGGGTAAGGGATGCGGGTGGCGTAGCCATTTGTAACATCAGTTGTGTCGTTAACAGTCAGAACAATTTTGTCCTCGGAGTTGATCGTTTGATTGCTATCTTTTGAAAAAACTTGCGATAAGTTTTGATAGGCTTTTTCCGCGCTATGGGCGTAATGCAGACCTAGGTCGTGCTGCTGAGCAGAAAAAATGACCTTGAAGTGTTCTGTTTCGACAGTTTTCCAGGATTCATCATGAAACCCAACACGCTGTGCCTGTGAAAGTGCAGCAAAAAAAATGCAAGCAAGGCAAGCAATCCAAGTAACCAGAGTGCGATTTAAAAAAACAAGTAAAAGAATTGGTTTCATAGAGTGATATTTTGAACAGTAATGTGTGACTTGTCCATCAAAGTTTGTCAAGATAGCCAAGTTCAGATATAAAGAATAAATGGAAAAAAACGAAGGAGATTTTATGAAAAAAATATTGTTGTCGCTAGTAATTGCATCAATGCTTGCGGGTTGTGCGGGGGCTAGAAAAAAAGGCACTACAGATGGTGAAGGTGGTGTCACATCAGAAACCACTGGCAGCGGGTCCATTGAAAGTGTTGCTCCAGTTGATTTCTCGACAGCGGGCAGCGATAGCGGTACGATTGAAGGCTTGCAGACTGTGCATTTTGATTATGATTCTTCTACACTGTCCGAGACTGAAAGCGAAAAATTAGCAGGCAACGCAAAATGGCTCAGCAATAATGTTTCAGCGAAACTATTAATTGAAGGTCATTGTGATCAAAGAGGATCTACCCAGTATAATTTATCATTAGGTGAGCGCCGGGCTAATGCGGTTAAAAGCATGCTAATCAAATTAGGAGTTAAGACTAATCGACTGACTACGACGAGTTTAGGTAAAGAGAAACTTAAAGCTGAAGGCGATTCTGAAGCAGAAATGGCACAAAACCGACGTGCTAATTTTGTTCCAACTAAATAACAATTTAAGATGAAATACTGCTCACAGTTTTTTTTAAAACTACTTCAATTGGCAATTTTAAGTACTATTTTTTGTACTATGAGCTGTGTTCATGTTAATCCGCCAATCCTTGAGTACACCTTGGCAGATACCGCAATTAAGGCGGCCAAGGCTGTGCATGCCGTACGTTATTCTCCGGGGCATTGGCATGAAGCTGAAGAGTCCTATCGGCAGGCGCGGATATTGTACAACGAACGAGAGTACGAGCAAGCAGTGGATTTGTTTAATAAGGCACGCTTAGCCGCTGAGCAGGCAGAAAATTCAGCGCGGCTGATACGTTTACGTAATGGAGAAATTTTATAATGAAAAAAAATATTCAGGCGACTCTATTGTCATTGGTGTTCTTGCTTGTGCTTGCTGGATGTCTACAGACCAGATCCGATGTTTCAGAGCAAGATCAAAATGCAGTTTATGCAAAAAAAAATGCTGAGAATCAGATGGAGTCTCAGGCCGCCGCCGCTCCAGTTGATGAAAAAGACGAATTAATACGAAATTTAATCGGGCGCGTGGAAGTTTTGGAAAGTCAGCTTGTCGCCCAGCAGGAGGCCAAACTTGCAAGCGGCACCCAAGACTCTCAAAAAATTCTACTTTTACAAGAAGCGCTGGCCAAAATGGAAACTCAAATTCAAAATCTTGAAAACAATAACTCAGAAGATGAAACTGCGGATATATCTTCCCAAAGCAGTGATGATTTAGCCGATGCAAAAGCAAAAGCAACCGCAAAATCGGACGCAAAATCAGAGTTAAAAAAAGATCAGAAAAAAGATTTAAAAATCAATAAGCAAGGAACTTATGAAACCGCAGAACAGTACTATAGTAAACAGGATTGGAAAAAAGCGATTATAAGTTTTCAAAAATACACTGATGAATCGCCACGTGGTAAGCATGTTGCTGATGCCAAGTATAAAATCGGTCTTTGTTTTCAGAAGTTAGGTATGAAAGAAGAAGCCATGGCCTTTTACGAAGAAGTTGTGGCGAATTATGCCAAAACTGACGCCGGTAAAAAATCCAAAACTCTTTTATCAAAAATTAAAAAATAGTTGATTGTGAACCAAACTAAAAACAAAGTAACAAGGGTACTTGCTGTTGAAACAAGTTGTGACGACACCTCTGTTGCTATTGTTGAAAGTAGCGGCCAGGTTTTAACCATGGTTTCAGCTCATCAAGATTTGGAACACGCGCCCTACGGGGGAATTGTTCCTGAAATTGCCAGTCGTAATCATTCTCTATCACTACTTCCCTTGATCCAGCATTGCTTAGATAAGGCTGGATTATCGTGGTCTGATATTCAGGGTTTAGCAGTCACTAATCGGCCGGGATTAATAGGCTCGCTGATTGTAGGAATAATGACTTTAAAGTCTATTTCTCAGGCCTATGGTATTCCGCTGATCGGAGTTAATCATTTAGAGGGTCATTTGCTAGCTCCATTTTTAAAAGATGAATCTTATTTGCCGCCAGCTGATTTTAATTATCCTTATATCGCGTTAGCAGTAAGCGGTGGTCACACAAGTTTGTATTGGGTCAAAGGCTTTTCTGATTACGTTGTGATCGGATCTACTAAAGACGATGCGGCCGGCGAGGCCTTTGATAAGTTTGCTAAGATGGTGGGTCTGGGTTATCCAGGTGGTGTACAAGTTGATCAATGTGCAAAACTTGGGGATAAAAATAAGTTTCAGTTTCCCAGAAGTTTGATTTTAGAGGACAATTTGATGATGAGTTTCAGTGGTTTAAAATCAGCTGCCCATCGCTTACTTGAGAAAATGCCGAAAGAGCAAATTGATAGCGATCGAAATAATCTCTGTGCTTCATTTCAAGAAGCCATTGTCGATGTATTAGTGAGTAAAACACTTAAAGCAGCTGGGCGTTATAGTTGTAACAGACTGGTTATTACTGGCGGTGTAAGTGCCAACAGCCGGCTGCGCGAAAAATTCAGTGAGCTCTTACCAAACTACCAAATCGTTTGTCCTCCTATACGTTATTGTACAGATAACGCCGCGATGATCGGCTATGCGGGGCTACTTAGGTTAAATCGCGGAGAAAGCAACGATTTACTGTTAGGGCCATCATCACAGCTTTATGAGAAAGATTTTTCCTATGATTTGCAATAGTAAATTTAATAGTCAGGTTAGACGAGGATTCAATTGACCGCATTAGAGCGATTACAACAAAGACTCGATGAACTTAAGCTATTCGCAAAAAAATCTTTGGGTCAGAATTTTTTAATTTCTGATGGTGTAATTAATAAAATATTAGCTGCGGTGGACGAAGAAAAACCAAATCAAGTTATAGAAGTAGGCCCTGGATGTGGCGCGCTCACAGATTTACTGACTAAAAAATATAAAAATTTAACGCTGATTGAACTCGATCGAAATCTGGCTGAATTCTGGAGAAATCAGAATTTTAAGGTTATCGAAGGCGATGCTCTACAAATGGACTGGGACTTTACGGGCGAACATCTACTCGTCAGTAATTTACCTTACCAGATTTCATCTTCACTGCTAATCGACAGAAGCCTTGATCCTGTTCAATTAAAGGCGATGGTGCTGATGTTTCAAAAAGAAGTGGCGCAAAGAATTAGAGCTCTACATCAAACCGAACATTACGGAATGTTAACGGTGATAGCGCAGGAGTTTTGGACTATTCAAACCGTGTGCGATGCCGGCTCTCGTGAGTTTAAACCGGCTCCCAAAGTGTCAAGTCGGGTATTGAAGTTTGTACCTCGTAAAAGTAACATTAGTGATAAAAAACAATACTTAGCTTTTGTAAAAATATGTTTTCAGCAAAGACGCCGGGTTTTATCTACAAATTTAAACGCCTTGGATAATAAATTTGATAAATCGAGGTTAAGCCAGTGGTTAATAGATAATAAAAAAAGTGAAAAAATCAGAGCTGAAGAACTGTCGCCGGTGGAAATCAATTCGCTCTATAATTTTTTAAGGGTCCAATAATATGTCAGCGAAAGACAAACAAACTAAAGTTAAAAGCAAGCCAACTAGCGCGATCAAAATTATCCAGGACAACAAATCGGTGCGCCATGAGTATCATATTATCGAGACCTTCGAGGCCGGCTTAGTTTTAGTCGGTAGTGAAGTTAAAGCCATACGCGACCACAGCATACAACTTAAAGATTCTTATATAGCTTTTAAAGGTCACGAGGCCTTTTTGCAGAATGCGCATATCAGTGAATACAAATCAAGCAGTTACAACAATCACCAGCCTGAACGCCTGCGCAAAATTTTATTGCATAAGGCAGAGCTACAGCAGATTTACGATGCGCTTCGAGAAAAAGGTCTTACCTGCGTTGCTTCAAAGATTTATTTTAAAAACGGAAGAGTTAAGCTTGAAATTGCCCTAGTGAAGGGTAAAAAGCTGCACGACAAGCGTGAGGCCATCAAAAAACGCGATATCGATAAACAACTTAAACAGACAAAGCAGTTTTCAAGGTAGGAAGAAAAACTATTAATCACTTTGATTTATCCCAATACGCTTTCGAGGTAGTTCGGGCGTTAATGTTAGTTCTCGAATTGCATCAAAGACCACTTTAAATTGATAATCATATTTACGTTCCAACGTATCTAGTTTACGGGCCATCTCAGCTTGAGAAGATAACATTTTCCTAAGGCTTATAAAGGCACGTACAATTTGAATACTAGCCGCTACAGCAACTGGACTATTTAATATATTACCCAGCATCAGAGCACCATGTTCGGTAAACACGTAAGGCAAATAACGCCGTCCACCGCGCCCAATCTTTGAGGTCACAATTTGTGACCTCAAAGATTCCTCTTCAATTTCAATGACTTGGAACATAAAATCCTCTGGAAAACGATCTAAATTTCGCTTAACCTGCTGGTTAAGATGTTTAGTTGTAACGCCATAAATTTTAGCTAAATTCACATCTAAGATTACTCTATGACCGCGGATAATGAGAATTGTTTTTTCTATTTGCTCTTGTGAGAGAATATTCATACGCAGACAATTAGCAAATTTATTACCACAGCCAATTCTGTTTTACGCATACATCATCTCCGAGATACGGCCAGATCCGAATTTTCACAATAGAAGATATGTTTTATTTGTCATTTGGGCGTTTGAGCCGTTAAAATAAATTACGAGGCTAAATTATGACATCAAATTATAGAGCTAATTTTTACATACTACTTGTTATGAGTTTTCTTGCGACATCTTGTCAGCTTGGAGCTGTTGATGAATCGAGTGGAAAAACTCATGTCGAGCTGGTTGATACCAAGTACAGTTTAACCAAAGATCGTGAAGAACTTGATAAACTGCGGGAGTCGCTACCACCTGAAGTTAAGAAACAAAATGATGAAAAAGCTTTAATGGCAGAGTGGATGGGCGAACTCAGACATCCACCTGAGGTTGTTCGGGATAAATTCAGTAATTTAGTCCGCAAAAAAAGAGAACTTTTTAATAAAGATATGACTCGCTTACGCGAAGAATACAGTAAAAATGAAAAAAGGGCGCGTGAAGAATTTTTAAAGAATGCAGTGGAAGAAAGAGAAGATTTTTTAAAACGAAAAGTCAGTCGTGAAAAACGCGCTGAGTTTTTTAATGATCAAGATGAAGTTCGTCGAACTTACTTTGCCGAGCAAAGAGAAAAGCGTGATGAGTTCGAGTCGGATGTTAGAGAGAAGCGAAAAAACTTTGACGATTATATAAAAGAAAAAACGGCAGATATCAACGCTGAGTTAAAAGATTATAATATGCGGTGGAGAGAAAAAATTGAAAAAGAAAATCTACAGAAAGAAAATCAACAGTAACTAAAGGCTACTTTTCTATTTTGCCCCGGTGAACGCGGTCTAAATACAACATCATCGACTGCAGCTCTGATTTAAGTTCACTATCCGGTTCAAGCAGGCTGGCACCAATCAAGGTGGTATTTTGTACATCAGAGGGCTTGATGTGTTTAGCGATAACAAGTAGCTTTTGAAATTCAAACTTATTCAATTTTATATACAGTTCTAATTCATCATCGGGTTTAATATCTGATGTAAGTCCATCCACCGAAATCTGACATCCACCAAGGCTCATATCGCGAATTTCGGCCTTGATTCGGGCCCTAGTACCATTGATACCGATAACCTCGCATTTATAATGTACGCCCGTTGGTACAGGCGCCCTAAAATCGCTCCGGCGTTGAAAATATAAAATTTCACGGGGGATTTCAATCAGGCAGCTGGCCTTGTTGTTACTTAAGAACGATTTAAAAAGATATTTATCATCTCCGATCCTGAGCAGACAGGTAACGGATTTATTGTTAAATTCTTCTGTGCTGAATTTGACAAGAGTCATTAACTTAGTATTTTTTTTTGTATGCACTGTTGTTTTAATATATTGATCATCGACTTTAATATTAAGTTCGATTTGGTTATGTACCATAAAGTCTACAAGTTCATTTAAAGTAACCTGACTGACTTTATTAAAAAATGTTTGTTCATCCATCTATTTAACCTGTTTGATCCATGTTACTTCATTTTTATTTTGATACAAATGTATTATCTTAGAATTTTCATATTTTTTAAATTCTTTTATTATATCAAAATCACAATTTCCTTTAAATTTGATGGTGCATACATAGTTTTTAATCTGAGATTTTTTATGCCAGTTTTCAACTAAGGACAACAAACGCTCCGGTGTGCAAATGATATCTGAAAAAAGCCAGGTGCAGTCGTTGTAATCCTTTGGGTTAATTTGAAATGCGTCCTCAGATTGATATGAAATGTTGGGTATCTTCACGATTTTGTTATCGAGCTGCGCTTTATCAATCGAGTAGACTTTTTTAACATACTGGCTAAGCGCCCACGACCAACCACCCGGGCTGGAGCCAACATCGATCACGATATCTTTGGGCTTTAGTTGAATGTAGTTCAAACAAAGAACTTCCCACATTTTAAGATAAGCTCTGTTTGGAGGTGTGTCTTTGTCTTCATTGAACTCATGCCATCCCAAGGGGAACTGACTGGTAGGATTGTTACATAGGATCAGGTTGCTATTATCCAAAAGTCCCCAGGCAAAATACTTGAAATTAAATGGAGAGGGCACTTCAAAATCAATTCGTTTAAGCTTAAACTCACGTAATTCCTTTTTAAGAGCTTCTGCTAATTTTGCATTGGCATCTGTTTCAAAATGCACGCCTAGATTTTTTGTATTTTTTAGAACTTTTACGGCTTGAGATTTATTTTCAAATGGAATCAACGTACAGTTACTAAGCCAGTCCTGCGCCCAGATAGGCTTAGAGGTGAGCGTATTAACAATAAAATATTTCGAATTTTTAGATAGAATTTCTTGCCCAGACAAAAGGAGCTCTTGCTCGAGCTCCTTTTCGAATCTTAAAAATGGTATCAGAACGTCAAAGTTAGGATGCAATTTTTTGCGGCGTTGCAGGCGAGAGCAATCCATGTGAGTTAAGGGCCTTTACACAATCAACCCAGAAATTTTCTTTTGCCGCAATTTCTTGGGCATTGAATTTAGCTTTTGGGTAACTCGAATTATTAAAATAGTCGCAAAACTTAGCTTCATCTGAACTACGCAGTATTTTCATAAGCATGGTAAAATGCATCTGAGTAAAGCTGGTGTCGACCAGCATTTTTCTTAGCGCAGACTCAGGGGTTTGGGTTAAAAATTGATAGATCATATTTGCATCATAATCCGTGTTCAAAGGGCCTCCTCATAATGATTGTCGGTTAAGTATTCGTATTAAACATATCGGACTGGACTCGACCTAACATGAGGTTTTTTATTAGAAATTTCGTATCAAAATGAGACGATTTAAGATAAACAAAACAGAGAGTATATGAAAGTAGATAAAGATAGACCCTCAACCTGGAAAAAATATGATGCCCTTAATTGCACCCGCTGCCGGGCCAATTGTTGCTCAATGCCGGTTGAAGTTAAAGCCGCAGACCTGGTTCGGCTACAGATAGCGACAAATGATGAGGTTGAAAACTCCATTAAAAAGTTGGCAAAAAAGCTTAAAAAAGAGGGTTATATTTCTTCTTACCGGGAGGGGACTGAGTTTTTTATGCTAACGCAAAAAACGAATAGCGATTGCTATTTTTTAAACTCCCAAACGCGGCTTTGTACTGTCTATGAAAAAAGGCCTGAAACCTGTCGTCAGTTTCCGTCTCAAGTGGGTACGCGTATTGGTTTTTGTCCCGTCGAATATAAGTAGTGGCGCAAGTGTGTGTGTCTAAGTTTTTTACGAATCCGGTGCCCAAAAGTGCTCCTAATAAGCAGCTTAGCAATAGTGTCTCATAAAGAACCTGCCTATTGCTTTATATTGGTTATTGAGTACCAGAGTTGGTCTTGTTCATGCTATTACATAAGTTAAGTAGAGGAGCTTATGAAAACAGTGCTAACCAAAACAGAGAAAACAATAGCAATCACAGCTGTTATTGCTATTTCGTCTTTCTTTGTCATATTTATGCAGGTTAGCCGCGAAACAAAGTCCTCGCTTAAATTTGAGTCGGTTGAGGTTATTGATTACACCATGGCACGCCCCGATCAGGTTTATTCTGAATACACTCTTGATGGTCGAGAATTAGATCGCAGTTTTGAGGGGCTTCCGCCTGAGAAATCAGAAATTAAACCAGAGACTAAAATAGACAAGAAAAAGCAAGAATTGATCAATAAAAAAGTAGCTGAAGTGAAGAAAAAAGACGAGATTAATAAGAAACTATCAGCGAAACAAGCCGCTACGCTTAAAGCTCAAGAGCAGGTGCAAACTCAGGCTAAACTTAAATACGAGCAGACTCAGAAATTAAAAACAGATGAGAATAATAACTCAAAAAGAGATTCTGCCGTTAATTCAACTTATTATAATAATGCTCAAGCTTTACAAGTTAATAATGGAGTTAAGCAGCCGAATGATCCTAATGCTGCAGATGTAAAATCTAATAAAAAATCATACGCTCAATGGAGAGAGATTATATTTAAGAATCCGACACCGGATAGCTTGGCCTTATTTGTTGCTGCTTTACGAAAAAATGAAGTATCAGAAGCTGAATACCAGGCTATGGCGCAGGAATTAATCGCTCAAAGAGACGTTAAATTCAAAGGTTTGGGTTTAATGGCTTTGCGCTCGGCTCCGTCGCTAGCAAGCTTATCTCAACTCGTGCACTTATCAGATGGCGCTGAGCCGACTGCTTTATGTGAGTTACAGAGTTATGTTGATACAACTATTAACGCCTATTTACAGCCTCAGAATTTACGATATTTAAATCAGGCACTAGCAACCAAAGATAAAAAATTAGTACTGACTTCATTGTCTTTATTGAACGACAATCTAACTAAATTCGGACAAGGCGACTTTTCAGGCCTTATCGATCCACGTAACAGCCGCGAAGGCGAAGTAGTTAAATTCTCGATTGATAATTATAAGTTATTTCTGCCGACTTTAAGCCAAATCGTTGCGGCGCAAGATCCTGATTTATTAGCTTTAGCACAACAGATCACGTCCTTGATTCAATCTTCAAATAGAGTTGCAACCTAGGTAGCTGGCACCACTAAAAAGACAGATATTATTGGTCTACTGAAGTCGTAGTCCCAGGTCCAGATTGATTTTGAACAGGTGGCGACTGAGGTGGAATTACTTTCTGCATTAACGGAGTAATTTCTGAAGCCTTTTTTGCCATTTTACGTATAGTATTTTTGAAATTCTCGTCAGCTTTTTCCTTACTATTTAGTAAAAACAATTCTGCTTTCCAAAGACCTTCCACAGATATTCTATTTGATTTATTAGCCATTTCTTTTGAAACATTCATGGCCGCTTTTTTAAGATTTTCGGGTAATATACCAACCTTGCTACCTTCAGCGCGAACATATTCAATGGTATGAATTGCTTTAAGCTTTTCATCAATTGATAATTTGTCGGATTCAGCAATTTTTTGAAAAATTTCTTCTTTGAATCTGCCAACGTTAATCCAAACTCCAATTCCTAACATCATATTTTTTTGTTTTTCAGTTAATTTAAGTTTATGTTTAGCAATAAACTCATTGAATGCCACTTCAAAAGCTGACTTTAATGCTTCAGCTTTTTCAGCTTCTGTTTTAGCTGCTTTTAATTTGTCGTATTGATTTAAAGTAGTAAGTACACCCATCTTTATCAGTTCGTCAAAAGAAGCACTTTTATTGATAATTTGTGTAATCTCGCGCAATTCATCTTTTTTTAGAAATTTATTTATAACGGTTTTAACATAGTGTGGAGCTGAGTCCATATCCATCTTACGAACTTCGGCTGAAGCCACAATTGAAAGCTGACTGCATATTCCAATAATTAAAATTCGTATTAAAAAGCTATTCATATTAAATCTCCTTATTTTAATTAAGTATATATCAAGATTAGTTTAATTTTCAAGGTAGCTGGCACCTTAAGGCGCCGCGCGCAAAATTAATTTTTAGATTTATTGATTAGGGCAGATGTTGATATTCCATCTACAAAATTAAGTGATTTAACGCTTCCACCATATGATAAAACAAAATCGCTTCCGACAATTTGGTGAGTCTTCCAGTCGCCACCTTTAACCAGAGTATTAGGCTTGATATTCTGGATAAGCGTCAAAGGTGTTTCTTCAGAAAATAAAACACAGTGATCAACAGCTTTCAGTGCCGCCAGAATTTCAGCGCGGTCTTTTTCATTTTGAATCGGGCGCGATGGGCCTTTGAGTTTTTTAACTGAATCATCGGTATTAACGCCGACAATGAGGACATCACCTAACTTTTTAGCTTCTTCCAGATAAGTGATATGGCCGATATGAAGCAGGTCAAAGCATCCGTTGGTGAAAACAATTTTTTTATTTTCAGAATGATAGTGGCTAACGGCCTTTGAAAGTGTTTCGGAATTTAAAACCCGGGGAAATTCAGGCATGGGATTTTTTAAATAAGTTAACGCCAATTATCTGCCCGGCAATATCTTTATTTAAAAGATACGACAGTATCGGTAATGTTACAAAGCCGGTAGCCATGACCACCAGAGTTCTGAGTGCAAGCCGAGGAATATAAGATAAAGAACTCGCTTGTTTTTCATTACCGCAGCATTGGTCAAAGGCCCACTCGCCGGGAGTGCAGCCAATAAAGGCGCGATTTACAACCATGTAAATAAATGTAATGCCCAGGAATAAACTTAAAGTTGCAATATAAACAAAACGAGAAGTCTCAGCATGGTTGAGGTTCATAAATAAATCAATTTTGGTAATGCTTAACATTAAAATCATGCTCAGCAAAAAACCGGCGGTGATCAGCATGGAGTCTAAAACAGCGGCAAAGAAAACCGGTTTGGATTTTTTTAGTTCTAATCTTTGTTTTTCGGTTTCGTTAATAAAATCAATTTGTCTTTTTTGGTTTAGATTTTTTAATATTTCATTAACTGCGGTTTGGGCTTTTGCAATAGAGTCATCTTCGATAGTCGGTACGTTAAATGATTTTTTTGAAACTATTTCTGGGCGTATTTCACTTTTGATTTCATATTTAGTTTCGTTTCGTGGTAGCGGTGGTGCAAATGAATAGGGAGTGGTCTTTAGAGTACTCTGGTTTTTCTGTTTACGATGAAAACCTAGACCCTCGTTTATTGGACGAAATTCAAACTCTTCAAATGGATCATTTGTCAGATTGTTATTTGTTGCCACTATAAACCCCTCAACTGCTAAATACCGGCCCTATAAGGTGGCTACTTTAGTAGCCCGAACTCATACTTTAGGACGGAGACTAAAGTCATGCAAGCCGTTTCAACACGTAAAACCTGACTTCCCAAGGTGACTGGATTAAGGCCTAGTTGCTGCATTTCTAAGACTTCTTTTTCGGAAAAACCACCCTCCGAGCCCACAATTATCCATATATTGTCGGGCTTTTGAGCTTGATTTTCTTGAACCAGTTTTAAATGCTCACGAATTCCCAAAACAGAGCTGCCTTC
>JBBTEQ010000043.1:0-317 GCA_038042235.1 Bdellovibrionota bacterium
GGCCTTGTTAATTGGACTAATTCAGGAGACGCAGCCGCTATAAAGTATTTGACCTCAAGTTCATTTCAGACCGGTTATGAAATTATTTTAGATAAATGGGATCGATTTTTAATTGGACCCAGCTATAATTTTGACAAAAAGGCGCTGGGTGGCTATTTTTCTTATATCTGGGTATTTGATAGAATGCATACACAGCTTTCATTGAATGCTACAGATGTAACGCATTTTAGGCTTGATCCTACTGACGGCTATTATGGTTTTTTTGATATTTTCTGGAGATTTTGATGTCATTATTTTTTGTCAGTTGCCCGCTCGAG
>JBBTEQ010000043.1:327-14041 GCA_038042235.1 Bdellovibrionota bacterium
CTTCCTACGCGTTCAGAATTTCCAGAGCTTGAGATGATCCGCGGCGGAGTGCAGCTTGAGGTTGCAGAGCACTTAGGTTTTCAGATTAATTTTTTTTCAAAAATTGCCAGCCGGGTTTTACTGAGAATTGCTAAATTTGAAGCTCGTTATTTTGATCAATTTGAAAAAGCTTTTGCTCAAGTTGATTTTGAAAAATATTTCACACCCCAGGAGCTTAGATTAAAGGTGGAATCCCATAAGTCACGCTTGAATAATGAAAAAAATATTATCGAAGCAGCTACAAATGTTCTTAAAAAAAAGAAATTCAGTGTTAACGACGAAAGTCTGAACACAATATACATTCGTTTAGAAAAAGACCGTGTTACAGTCAGCCTTGATACCAGTGGAGAGCACTTACATAAAAGAGGCTATGCCGTTTACAGAGGAGAGGCGCCCCTTCGTGAGACCCTTGCGGCCTACTTAATAAAAAAACTTCAGCAACACATAACGATTGATCAAAATCTCACAATAATTGATCCTTTTGTAGGTTCAGGAACTATACTATTTGAAGCCAGTTCTTTCGGGCTACCTAACCTTGAGAGATCATATTCGTGGCTCAACTTCAAGAATGCACCCAAACTATTTAAATCAGAAACTTGGAAGAAGAACTACCGCTGGTTTGAAAATCAAAAGCCACCTCATTGTTTGGGTTTTGATCTTGATGAAAAAGCTATTGCTAGTCTTGAAAAAAATAAAATTGAATTTAATAAGATATTTAAACAGAGTCCTTTAGATATTACGCCACAGGTTCAGGATAGTCGCGATTTAGTTTTAAACCCTGCAATGCTTCGAAAAAATGTCTGGGTGCTTGCAAATCCGCCATATGGAATACGCCTGGCCGATGAAAATGCAAAACAAGCACTGGAAAATCTTGAAACCAACGTAGATGGAATGATTGTTATTCACCCAGTGGCTTGGAATTTTAAATTTAAAAAAATGTCGAAAGCTATTATTGAAGACTTCAGCAATCAAGGTCTGAATTTAAAACTGTCAGTTTTTGTTAAGAAATAAAATTTGTTTTAATTCTGAGGCAGAGCTTTATCATCGTCATATTTAGCGGGAATAGTAAAGGGATCTAGATATTTTTTAAGTTCCATGAATTCGGCTTCGCCCAGATTGGACATAAAGGGCTTTGTGATTTTAATCTTAATGGCCGCATTACTGCCATGTTGAGATAGTAGTTCTTTGGGAACTGTACCTGAAAGCTTAATTTGACTTTCTGAAGTTGATTTATGGTTAATGGCTAAATAGACGTCAGTTTTTTTTACGACTATTTTACCTTCTAATACAAAGTTACCCGTAGGGAAATCGAGTAGAGCTACTGCATTTAATGCAAAGAGTAATACTATTAAATAAAAAATAAAATTACATCTCATAGTCTAGACACTTTCTAATCGCGTAATAGTCTTCGAGCTGGCTTGCAGTAGCAGATTTTAAAAATCGCATTTCTGCTAAAGTCTGTTTTTCAGCCTTTGTTAAATTGGTAATTTCTGTATTTTGAGCTTCATCTTCTTTTTTTAATTTTTCAGCTAGTAAGGTTATTTTAGGTCTTAATTGTTCTTGGTCTTTTTTAGAAGACGAAGACCATTCTTTTTGAAGTTTGTCTAGTGCGAGTTGGTTTCTAACTCTGTCATGTTCTTTAACAGTATTTCTAATTAAATTTAAATTGTAGTTAATTTTTTTAAGTTGCTCTTTTAAATATTTTTCGTAGTGATTTTTTTGGGGACCAGAATCTTGACTTAAATGTTCAGAGATTGCACTTATTTCCTTTTGTAGTGAAGCCAGTGAGCCTTTGGGATCGTCATAGCAGTTGGCAACTTCTAATTTATTTTTTTTTGGGCTATTTT
Organism: Bdellovibrionota bacterium; assembly: GCA_038042235.1. Lineage (GTDB taxonomy): Bacteria > Bdellovibrionota > Bdellovibrionia > Bdellovibrionales > Bdellovibrionaceae > Pseudobdellovibrio. The sequence goes on from JBBTEQ010000043.1 coordinate 2,214, forward strand.
TTTCCAAGAAATAATCCAGGCTAGTTTGTGAATATTTATTAGTATCCAGATCTACGGCCTTGGCGGCAGTAAAGGCCTCAAGCAAACTTAGTTTGGTTTCACGATTTTTTAATACGTCAGTAAATCCAGTAATAATTGGTGAAATATTTGGTAGTGAATCATGTGTGTGCTTATTATCGGCATTGGCAATCACGCAGACATTTTTATTTGTTAATTGATTTAATTGACCGCCATAACAGATATTTGTAATGATATGGGTTGTGACATCTTTAGGAAGTTTATTGAGTTGTTTTTTTAAATCTTCAGACTTGTAGTATTGTCCCTCCCATAGAACGACACCCTTTTCTTGATTGCCATGGCCGGTTATAAATAAAACTAAGTGGTCACCAGCTTTTATTTTTTTTACAAGATCATCAAAGCTGGCATTGATGCCGGCTGGTGTTGCTGGATTTTTCATATCACTGGTCGTATCACCTTCTAAACTTCTAGGTACTGAAATAAGCTTAGTGTTTTCGGCGGCATCTCTTGCCCAAGAGCTGCCTTCAACCATAACTGTGTTGTTGCCGCCCTTGCCGTCATCATACATGGTTGTAATATTATCACGTTTTATACCCGTCGCACGAAAGGCCAAATACATTTTTTTAGTGCTATCGTAAAAACCATATTGATTAAGCTCTGGGAGCTTTCCAGAACTTAAAATCATTCCATAGTTTTCAACGGATCTGGCTTTCTGGTTGATTAATAAAAACAGAAAAATGAATGCAATAGTTTTCACTATTAACTTTTCGGAAATTTGAGTACTATTCTAAACAGGCCTTTAGTCAGCTTTAGTCAGCTTTCTTATGAGGCTTGATTCTTTAATAACCAACTACATTGATCGAGTAAGGTATTACGCACCTTATCTTGATGCTCTAGGGCCTCAGTTCGAGTAGAGGTCGAAATAATGTTATAGAGGCGCACTGTGCGCTCGAGATGGATTAGTTTTTCTTTATCTGGGCCACGAGATAAGGGGAACTTGGGAGCTGACTCATTTTCAAAAGCCGCCACTTGCACCGAGCTGGTCCAGTCTATTTCAGTCTGTGTTAAATAAATATGTGGTGAGTGATGTTTGTTCTTATAGTTTAATTCGGTCATTTTTCGTTGTTTATTGAGCCATCTAACTTCTTTAAGAATTTCCTCGAATTCAATATCAAGCCTATTTCCAAAAAGCGTAAAAACTATTTTTTTCCACGCGATACAGAAGTCTTCGAATTCTATGTCTTGGTCTTTTTCATAAGCAGGTGGGGAGGTAATGAAGTGTAGGGTTCTGGTAAACACATCAATCGAAACAACAGCAGAATCTGTACTGCAGTTATTTTTAATCATGTTGTGTGACCAATCTGCAATGCTCAGCAAATCCATTGAGCTAACTTGTGCAGTTCTAAAGTTCAAACTAAAACTATCATAGATAACTCGGCTCATTGGGCGGTCTAAGAAATTATCGAAGTAGCTTTTTGCGCGGTTTGACTTCGGAACAGAATAATAGTCTCCCAGGTGAACATTGAAAAGTTCAAAAGAGTTTCTCCAAAGTTGTTCATTTTTACAAGCTTTATAAAGCTGGTAGGCCTTAGTATTATTTGGCTCGGCCTGCTCGAGCAGGCCATTGATTTTTTGCTCTATCAGATGTGGGAATAAAGTCCATGCTTCCTGCATATAGGTATTATTCTAGCATAACAAGCATCTATGAGTTTTTTTTGTTTAGGAATTTTTGTTGAAGTTTTTTACAGTTTTTATAACTTTATATTGGTCTTACCACTTCAAGTTTCTTTTTGAAGTAAGGTTTGTTATTTAATCCCCAGGATTCCACATCTACTTTTAGGCTTCCCTTGTCATTTTTGGAGTCGATAATTAAAAAATTATATTCCTTAGCAATGGCGCCAGGCAGGCGTAGAGGGTTTTCCCAGCCTTCACCCGCGTAACTGTGCATTGCACTTGAGGTGACCTCATAAGTCTGAAAATTCAACCGCTCGATTGGAATCTGCATAATTTCTGAAAAATGAATGTCTCCAGAAGCAAAAATTATCGGGGATTTAGTTTTCTTCATATCCTCCATAAATATTTTATAATGTTCAGGATGATTTGTTTGCATGGCCTCTTTAAAACTAAGATCAGTTCCGCTGAAGATCTGATTGCCGTTAAAAATCCAAACCGGGGTATTTGAATCATTTAAATGATTTAAAATCCAATGGTGTTGTTTTTCTCCCCAATGTCCGTAGGGTTCAGGGGTTACTTGATCTTTATTAGGTTGCCGGAAATAACGATTATCTAAGAAAAGCATTTTTTGCTTAAAACCTGTAAAAGCAGAATATATTGAATCTGGTTCAAGTTGGTAACTATCCGACAAGTTTTTACCACCAAAAAAGGCTAAGAATATTTTTTTTGCAGCAATTTTTTCTTTAAAATCACGGTTGCCGTCATTGGTGCCAAAGTCGTGATCGTCCCAAGTTGCAAAAATCGGTTTAATATCTTGCCAATGATAAACGGGTAGACGATGAAAAGCATCAATAAATCTAAACCAGATATCTAATTCTGTTGCTTTTTTTCTTTCAACAAATTCAAAGGAATCCACATAGACTAAATCACCATTTAAAATGATCATATCGGTATTCTGCTTTCGCATTTGCTCCCACATGGGATCAATAACGTCATTAAAACGATAATCATCCGCCATGCAAGAGGCATAAGCAAATCGTACATGATTTTTTTGTGTGTCTAAAGTGCTAAAGCTGCGCTGGTCAACTTTGGTTTGAGAACCTCTGAATTCATCAACAATTTCTAGTAGGTACTTCTTGCCTGGGCTGAGACCTTTAACAAAAATTTTATCTACTTTCCAGTGAAGTGGCGCGGTATGTACAGTCTCATAAAGTTCAGCATCAAAGATTTTACCTTGCTCATCTTTAATTACATAAAGATACTTTTTTAGAACTGGCGCTAAAATATTAATATTTGTTTCTGAGCTTGAAGTGGGGCCCTGCACAATAACTAATTTCCCGGGCTTAAACTCCTTAGATTTTGAGTACTCCCGTGCCGTTTTATAATTATTTGAGCTATTAAGATGAGCGCAGCCAATGCTAGCAAAAATAAGACTTATTAGCAGGCAGTTGGATAGATATCTTTGAAATATGTAGACCATAAAGAACCTCATTGTTTGAGGCCTAAAGTGCATTTACTTTGACTGCCCAGTCAAGATATTGTTAGTGTCACTTCGAGGTTTATATGGAGTATTATTACAGTAAAATAAATAGTCCTGTCGGCATCTTGCATATGGTTTCTAATACTGAAAAATTAATGGTACTGCTTTTTGACAATAATTGGACAGAATTTTGTGAAAATTTTGAATTTGAGCTGATTAGCAAAAAAAACCAAGTCTTGCGCGATACTGAAAAGCAATTAAAAGAATATTTCTTGGGCAGCCGAAAAGAATTTGATATTCCACTTGAATTTTCTGGAACTGCATTCCAAAAACAAGCCTGGAAAACGCTGCAGCAGATTCCATTCGGAAAAACAATTTCCTATGCACAGCAAGCTTTGAAAATGAAAAATCCAAAAGCGGTTAGAGCCGTTGGTGGAGCTAATGGAAAAAATAATATTTGTATTATTGTTCCCTGCCATCGTGTGATCGGAAAAAATGGATCCTTGACGGGTTTCGGCGGCGGAATAAATATTAAGAAACAACTTTTACAACTTGAGAATAGTCTGTGAATTTATTTGAAAGCTCAATAGATGTCAGCTTACGCCCTTTAGCCGAGCGACTAAGACCTAAGATGGTTGCCGATGTTATCGGTCAAGAACATATTTTAAATGAAAACCTGCCAATCGGAAAATTATTAAAGCACGGTCGAATGATCAATTTAATTGTAACCGGTCCGCCGGGCACCGGAAAGACTAGCTTTGCTAAAGCGCTGGCTAATTCAGCGCAGGCCAATTTTATTTCAATGAACGCAGTAGATGCAGGTATCAAAGATTTAAAGGCCGCAGGTGAAGAGGGTAAAAAAAAGTTAGCAGAGTTCTCTGAAAAAACCTTATTATTTGTTGATGAGATACACAGATTTAACAAAGCCCAACAAGATGTATTGTTGCCATTTTTAGAACGGGGAGAGTTGTATTTAGTTGGTGCTACCACGGAACATCCTAGTTATGAGCTCAATCGAGCGCTTTTAAGCCGTTGTCAGGTTATACAATTTAAACGTCTTGAAAAAGAAAGTTTTATTAAGCTAGCGCAAAAATTTTCTGATGCTGAAAAAATTAAAACGGAGCAGTTATTACAGGATAGCACTTTTGATTATTTAGTTGCCCTGGCTGATGGCGATGGCCGTAAATTTTTTAACTATTTGGAATCGGTTATTGAGCTTTATAAAATAAGCCATGAGAATTTTCCACTTGATAAAGAAACCTTGCAGCGATTGGTCGGAAGCAAAGTTTTGGCCTACGATAAGTCTTCTGACCAACATTACGATTGCATTTCGGCGTTCATTAAATCGGTGCGTGGTAGCGATGCCGATGCTGCTCTTTATTATATGGCACGTATGCTTGAAGGTGGCGAAGACCCAGTTTATATCGCTCGTAGGCTTATCATTTTGGCTAGCGAAGATATCGGAAATGCTGAACCCAGAGCCTTGCCACTGGCGGTAGCCGGTTTACAGGCTGTTGAGGCCATTGGTTTACCTGAGTGTGCGATTAATCTTTCACAGGTCGTTACTTTTTTAGCTTGTTGTCCGAAATCCAACCGGTCTTATTTGGCGTGGAATAAGGCTAAAGCTTTTGTTGCTGAAAGTGGCAGTGCTGATTTGCCTTTGGCTTTGAAATCATCCGAAAAAAAATCAGGCGCATATATTTACCCGCATGATTTTGAAAAGGCTTATGTCGAGCAAAACCACTGGCCAGAGTCTTTGCAGCCGCAAGTTTTTTATGAGCCTTCGCAGCGTGGCCACGAAAAAATTATTAGTGAATTTTTAAAATGGCTGAGGCTTAAATAAACGAGTTTCAAAAAAATCTAGTTAAAAATCAACTGTACCATCATGAAATATAAATCGACTTACTTTGATACAATAAAAATTTGTCTAAAGTTTTCCTGGACCTAAGCCGATACATTATTCAACTTATCGACTTAACTATATTCTTAGCTGTACGTGAAAGGAACCACCCAATCAATGGATATTGAAAGCGGAAAATCTTATCATTTCTACTTCAATGCAAGCCTCTGGAGATTCAACAGGTATTGTGAAATTTACAATTGACAATGAAACATCAAAAATACTTGGCACTAAATATAGTAATTTAGAAAAAATCAATCTATCAGTTAAGGCCAATTATTTTAATGAAGGTGTGTTTCACACTCCGCACAGTCGTACAACGGAAGACATAGTAGATGGTGGGATACCCTGGCCATCTGTGTCACTACCTGTTCTTGTGCGTGGAGATTATAATGTTGAGAACATAAGATATGGTCAAGTCACTAGAGATTCTGAATACGGGGGCGATGATTGGTCATTAGCGTTTGTGCCGGATATTGTATTAGGGTTAATACTAAATCATAAAGGTAAAGAGCTTACATTCAATGATATAGCGAATATGAATAGTGGATATTTCCCCCCTCATAGCGGTCATCGTGGCAAAGGAGTTGATTTTCATGTATCAGGAATTATACGTTTTGATTTAAAAGAAATAATTAAAAGCGAATTAATTGCTGATAAAGTTTTAGAAGTTTTAAAAGATAAAAAATATGGGTCCCAAATCGAAAAAGGGTATTTGACGTATTATATTGGGCTCTCCCACATTAGCGGTGAGGATATTCATACAAACCAAGACAGCACTGTTTTTAGTAACGATGACAATACTAAATTTTGGAATAGATTTCGTCATCAGTGTCTTCCTGATGGAAGACTAGCAAGACATGTATTAGTATCAGATTTAAAGATCGAAAATGATAAAGAAGCTGATGGAACAACACCTATAATAAAAGCCCCACATAAAGACCATTTTCATCTTGATTTTAAAACAGACAGTACTTCACCTAAACCTATCGGCGACATGGATATATCAATTAAACTTTTACCTAATGGAAGGTTTGAATTTACTAAACCAATTTTTACTGGTAAAAAAGAAGATTACGAAGTTTACGTAGAAAAAGAATTTTCGACTGACTATAAAGAATATATCCCTGTTACTGCTATACAAGGTTTTGTACCTGATCCGGCGTTTCCAGTGCAAGGTTCACCAAGTATAATATTACCAGAGGGTCAGTACAAATTTAAATTTATAAAAATAAAAAGAGAAAGTGCTGTCGCATACTGTTCTCAAAAATTGGAAAGCGTAAATCCTTCAGCTCAGGCTACAGAAAGTGCAGAGTTTTTTTGGGTTAATATAAAAAAAGATGGGGTTTGTAACGGAGGGCCGCTGCGTCCAAAACAAACTCAACTACCTCCTGAATTGGTTTCAGATGTGCCAGGGGAAGAAATTACGCCAGATTTGTTAGTAGGCTTAATTTCTGATAATGCTACATTCTCTACGGACTCGCTTATAGCTATCGGAGCGCATGTTTGTGCGGGTTCGTCAGTTTCAGAAAAATCTATATTAAGTGGTGATATTGGCGGTCATGTCGAAATCGCAAATAGTAACATTAGCGGTGGTGCTGAAGTTTATGGATATAGCAATGTAGCAGATTCTGACATAGGTTATGTCGAAGTAGATAGCTTTGTTAATCATAATAGTGTTGAATTCATCAATAATAGTACACCAACTATAACTATTAAGAACACAACAATCACTGATGCCACCAACGCATCATTTGGTTACAACGTGGCCTCGCCTATGTTTATATTCGGCAAGGTAAAGATTGAAGGTACTGCCGAAAAGCGTGTTCGGATACAGCGGACGGTGGCTAGTTTTGACATCCTAGCTGGAATTGGTGATAGGTCTCACGTTATTACAGGGCCATATATTAGTAATCTGGACAGCAGCAAGAATATAGAAATAACCAACGGAGCAACAATCAAGGACAGTACAGTTCTTGTGCCCCATCCTACTGATGCTGAGTTTATAATACCAGGGGTTCCGTATTCGGGGATAAATATATCTGGTGAAGCCATGCTTACAAAATCCACCGTGTATATATCGGGAAGTGTAACAGGAAATTCTGTACTAGATAATGGACATCTTCATTATAGCAGTGTCAGTGATTCTGTAGTAAAGACGTCTTATATAAGGGAGTCAACTGTAAGTGATGGATCAGATGTTTACCTTTTTTATCTTGAAGGCAGTAGTTTGTCTAATGCCCGTGTAAATGGGCAACATCCTGAGGTTCCAATCAAAACTGATGATGGTAGATTCAACCTGCATCCTGCTGTAGGCTTTAATAAAAGCAATGATAGTTGTTCTTACAGGTTTGATGAAGAATATGATAGTTATTTAATGAAGTGTGATTCTGACGTAGCAACTATGCCTTAGTTTGTATTATGATTTAATGAGAGGGTTGTTTTAAGATGAAGAAAGTTGGATTGTTAAAAATGACATTAGTTCTAGCGCTGTTATTGTTTTCTAATTTGAGTTTTGCAACGAATGAAGTAAAAACAAAAGAAGCTTCAAAGTTAGTAAAAGATGCGGATGGTTTTGTAAAGTTTAATGTTGACCTTATGGCAGGTTTGATCTTAAAGCGCTGGGATGGTGTCGGCAAAGATGAGCTGTGGTATAAGGACTTGAAAACAGCTCAAGGTTCAGTGCTAAATCTAAAATTTTATCCAGATAAAGAATTTAAAGCTAAGCCAACTGCTGAATTAAAGGATGAGGGTTTTGTTTTACATGATAAACTTATTTGTAAGTGGATTAAGATTTTTGATGGAAAAAACAAAATAAGAGTATTGCATTTTACAGAAAAACTAAATGAGCCATGTATTAATCCAGGATTGATGCAATCATTTATAGATGAAAATAGCTCGGAGGGGGGGCTTATAATTGAAGTCGATAACACAACCCCCGAATATTACGAAATTATATATAAAAAAGAAAAATTTTATATAAATCCAAAAGATATAAAATTAGCAACATATGATCAAGGTAAGGATAAGTGGCTTAACATTAGTAAGGCCTGGCATTTTAAGGAATCGCCCGCGAAAGAAAATAGGAAGCTTCTAGTTGAAAGAATGAAGCGGTTTGAAAATTTGTTAGTAACAGATCCAACACTGGTTAAGTTTTTAAAAGATAAAAGTAAGTGTATTAAGAAGAAAAATTTTAAATGTTTATTTGGTAAAAGGGGAGAAAAGGCAATAGAAGAGTGGCTTGCATACATAGATGTAGCGACTGGGGGCTCCGATCCATCGGGAGATCGAAAAAGTTATCCGCTTCCTGAATTTGGAGGGATTTATGCTGATATATTTTGGAAACACGTATCAAATTGTCACATTGATAAACCCAGATATATTAATCATGATTTTCCTGATGGGTTCGTAGTCTCTGGCGGTAGCGCTGACTTAATTGAAGGTTTTTCTGTTAAATGTATAATTATTAGGTCAAAAGATCGCAGTTGGGAACTCAAGGTTAGAATGGAAGATTATCGTAGTGATTAATTGTGAATTTAATTAAAAAAGGAAGTTCTATGAAACATTTTACACAGGTTTTAATTATATTTTTCTCACTAAATTTACTCGCACAACAAAAACCTGGCGTCTGCATGGGTTCAGAAGGTCATAAGCATTCAAACGGCGGGGGTTTTGTTGCTAATACGGCAAGGGCTGACGCAAGTGTTATGGTAGATGCCGGTGCCAGTGTTTGCGGCGAAGCTAAAGTTCTGGGTAATGCTAAAATTCTTCAGCAAGCTCAGGTTTCTGAACGGGCCATTGTTTCAGGTAATGCGGTGATAGCTGGTCATGCAAAAATTTATGGTCATGCACGGGTTTATGATGATGCTATGGTCGATGCAATTGCGCAGGTATTCGGCGAAGCTAAGGTTTATGGAAGTGCCAAAGTAAGTGGTAATTCTAAGGTTTACCAGCAGGCAGAAGTCAGCGAGCAAGCTCAGGTATCAAGCTCTGCAAAAGTCAGGGGCCATTCAAAAGTAAAAGGCCAGGCTAGAATTAGTTTAAATTATGAAGTTAGTGGTAATGACGTAGTTGCGGGTACTACTCGAAAAATGTTTCGCAAACGAAATAATTAGAGAACATGTTTATATTCGGCAAGGTAAAGATTGGTGAGATATCTTATCATAAACTGTCTCATTTTAATACGTTTTGAACCTTTATTTACATCTAAAATTAGCCGATAAATGACTATAGAACTTTGCAGCGGGAGTTGAGTCTGTCGGCTATATATTTTGTACTTATTTTATTATTCTCAGTAAGTATATATGCTGGCGAATTAGCTACTGGTGGTTCAGGCAAATCCAACACCGATATTAATAAAAAAGAGTATGAACCTCGGGATGGCCAATGCCCTCATATATTACAAAAGTGGGTTCAAGATGATATCGATGATTCTCATGCTTGGGGTTTTATAAAATTTAAGAGCGAGTTTAAAACTTGTGAAGGGGCTATAAAAACATACAGACAGTATCTTGTGGAACGAAAAGAAAGTGCTCAATTTCATAATCCGAATCATTTAGGTCAACATTTGAATCAAAAATATAAAAATCGGATTCATCCTAGTTATCAAGAAAAATTTTTAAATGATTGCAGCAAAATACCTCAACATGAATCAGCGGCAGTTCAGACGCGATTTTATGCAGCTTCGGCACGAATTGAGGCAACAAACTCTGCTATTTTAGATGAGGTTTCGTATTTCGATTCTGTTTTGCCGAAATCAACATCTGTATTAGATGGCGTCGAATGTACTCAGGTTTTTCCAGAAAACAATAAAAAGTGTTTAGATTATAAAATGCAAGCTCGAAGTTGTGCACAAGACAAACAAAAGCGTTTTGATTATTTGGTCAAAAAAACAAAGCAAAACCTGATGTTAATTCAAGATTTAGAAATAGCGCATGAAAAATGTATGAATAAAATGCAAGCTAATGAGAAATCTAGTTGCGATAATTTTTTGCGAGTTATTGAGCTTAAAAAAAATGAGACACCATGGGTGCGTGGAGAAATTTTTGAAAAACGAGCGATTAAAAAGAAAGGTTTATTCAGAGGTAAAGGTTCCGCCACTGAGTTTATTACCAATTATGATTTTAACGACGGAAATATAGAAAAAGCTGTTGAAGAACAAATGACGGCAAACCGTAAGTCTTTATCAGATAACTATAAAAATAATTTAGTCAATTTTAGATGCCTAACTAACTCAACGCTTGATAATGGTGAAAAATGTGATTTTAATAAAATCAGAACAGACTTGTCAGCTTTGCCAAATTTGGTTAGAGATGACTTTAATTACACTAATCCTAAAGATTTCGAAGCAAGAACTTATGTAGATGCAGAATCCTGCCTTTTACAAAGCGGTAAGCGCCGAGAGGAACACGTATCTGAAATCGATAAAGCTGGTCGCGATGCAGCGATTGGCTTACTAACATTAGGTGTTGGGTCAGTGGCCACTGGGGTAAAAGTAGTTAATGCGGCAAGTAAGGTGAGTAGAAATCTTACAATTCTGACTGTTGCAGGAGGACTGACAGGCAGTATTATTACCGCTGACCTTCATAAAGAGTGCTCAAAAGAGACAAAATTAGTTTCAGATCTTAGTAATAATAAATCAAATGTTACAAAAGAAAATATTTGCTTTGATCCGATGTCAACTTTATCGCAGGCTCGCGAAGAAGAGAACAACTGTGTTGTTGGCGCCTTGTTATCTGGAACAAATTTGCTACCATTTATGGGATCTGTACCAAGTTTGGCAAGGTTAGCAAAACTTGGCGCTGTTTCACGATCTAAAAAATCCATAGAAAATTTTCCCGATGATGCTCAAATAGTTAAAAATTCTAAAGCGTTAGAAAAAGCACTTACAGCTGGTGACGAAGCAAAAGCCGCAGCAATGATTAAAAAAAGCATGGTTGAGGCAGGCCATGATCTTACTGATGCTCAGGTTAAGGTAATTATTAAAGCTCATGAGGACGTGCCTTGTAAAATCGGTGGTTGCTCACCAGAAGAGTTAGCTAAAAAGATTAAAATTATGAAACTGGGTGGAATTGATGATCCCAAAATACGAAGAGCTGCAATTGAGCGAGGTTGGGCTGGAAATCCTGATGATAAAGAGGTGATGTTTAAGAGTATTGATTTGGTAGATGGCAACCAACCCAAATTACATGGAAATGTGGTGAAATATGAACCAACAGCAGAAGTTAAAACTTATATCGCTAAGGGTTATGGAGCTTCGTTAAATCAGTCAAATGATCGTGAGTTAAAATCGATGGTTCAATCTTTTCAAAGTGCAGGTAAGGCAGAAAATGATGTGGAGTCACTCGTAAATAAAACTTATGTGCCAGGCCAAATAAGTGGTTCGAAAACAGCACAAATAAGAATTTTAGGTGGTGATCATGAAAGATATGCAGAAAACCTGACGGACGCTATATTGTCGTCAAGTGATAAAGCCAAACACACTCAATTGATTAAAGACGAGATGGCCGCTATGAGTGCTAAAGCTTCAGCTTCAGTGAAGCAAGTTCGTGGTGATGAAAGTGACATTGGTGAGTTTGAGGCCTGGCAGTATATGAACGCTCGGTTTAGATTTGCACAGTATAATGCCGATAATGGAAAAATTGATGAGTCGGTAGCAGACGAGGCATTGGTAGAATTAAAAAGATTTGTTGATAAACACGGATTATATGAAAAAGAGAAACGTTGGAAGATCGCTCAACGTTCATTACTTGGGTT
>JBBTEQ010000044.1:0-5943 GCA_038042235.1 Bdellovibrionota bacterium
CTGTCTTGCATATTTTACCTTGTAGATTTTCACAGAAAAAATTTTCGTTGTTTTCAAATGTAGAAATCAAAATATGAATATGCGTGTCCATCATGACTAAAGACTGAATCTCGACAGCGTATTTACTGGCGGTTTCATTTACATTTTTTTGAATAAAAACCCAGTCTAAATTTTTTAACAATCCCGTTGTTTGATATTCCAGCGAAACATGAAAATACTTTTTATTCGAACGAAAGGCACTTTTTTTCATAAAAGAAGATATCTTCAATTATTGTACAAGTCTTATGGATATTTTATTGGCCTAATAAGAAATGCGCCGTACGAAATTCGGATTTTGGCGACCTGAGTCTAAAGGTGCCAGCTACCTTAAGAAGTTACTTAGAGCTGGAATTTCTTTTTCGAGATGGGCCATTTTAGGCATCAGTTTAGTATCGCGTTTAGGTTTGTGGCTAGCAGGGTAAGTTGCATTTAGAATTTTTGCCTGTAGTAAATCTAATGAGGCGCCACGAATAGCCGGGCCTGCAGTGCCCTCTAAGCTGGGGTCGGCATTATGGCAAGCGATGCAGTTAAGAGTATAAATTGATTTTCCTCTTTCCACTAACTGCTCAGGTGTGAGCTGTTCAGTTAGGGGAGGCTTTTTGGTACAAGCAGAAAATACGAAAAAAAATAAAAAATAAAAAATAAACTTCATTAGATAAAGTTAAATGAAGGCAGCCAGTACAACGTAGATAATCGCTGTCAGCACAAAGCCAACAGTCATTACTCCTTTAACTGTTTGCATAAAATGTATTTTACCTTTAATCGCATTGGCTTCGATTAATAACCAGAGAACACCCAGTACCGCAGTAACGGCACACAAATTAGATTCTGGAGTCACGGGTAATGGAAGATGGCTCGCTGATCCCATAAAAAACAGCATGGGAATTGAAAAGAGCACATTAGTTCTTGAGGCTAAAAGCACTTTAGGGGCAACAATTGCCGCTTGTGGGTTGGCAGCGCCTCCAGCGGCGACTTGTGTAGCAGAGGCCATAACTATTTGTTGGTTAGGCCAGATGATAAACCAAACATTGGCCCACATTGTAAGTCCCATTGTCACACCGATTAATATCGCAATACCCCAACCACTTGTATAAACTTCCATTCCGCTAACATGGCCTTTGATTCCTAATAGGATAATTCCCGTAAGCATGGTCCACATGGCGCCCCAGCGAAACCACCAAAGCGCTATCGGTAAAAGTTTGGTCGTGATTCCAGATTTAGTAGCGGCATCAGCCTGCGCCATCGCGGAACCTTGTGTAAAATTAAAATAGTAAAGATGACCAATCCAAAGTAATCCAAAAAATAAATGAAGCCATTTTAAGATAAAAGAAATTCCTTCAAGTGATACCAGTTGTGCTAATACGCTCATGTTGTATGACTCCTTGTAAAAAGAAAAAAATTAATAGACTACAGTCAGCATAATTTAGTTGAGAACTGAGTCATGTCTGAGCGCATTATTTACTTGTTATTATCTATTTAGGCGAGCTGAGCATGGTTTTTACAAAAGTAGGTAATGCAAAAGCCGCACTATGGAGGTCTTCATTGTAGTAACGTAGATCTTGGGTTTTTGAAAAGCGAGCGGCCGCTTCCTTTTTAAAATCTGTTACAGGGTGATGTTGACCATTGACGGCCATCTGTAAGCTCCACATGCCTGAGGGGTATGTGGGCGCGTGAAACAGCATTGTGTGAACCTGATTAACTGAAAAAACTTGTTTTAAACATTTATTAAGCTCAACAAAAGTTTCGGAATGAAACATTGGTGATTCGCCCTGAGTTACTATAATGCCATTTTGTTTTAATGCCTTTTTACAATTATTGTAAAAATCTTTAGTAAATAAGCCTTCGGCAGGTCCCGCCGGGTCTGAACCATCGACAATTATCACGTCGTATAGGTTCGCAGCAGATTCAGCAATAAACTTAATGCCATCACCAATAATCAAATTGACCTTTGGGTTTGAAAACTCTCGTGCAATTAAGGGCAAATGTTGCTTACAGGCGCGAACGACAGCTTCATCAATTTCAACCATGGTTACTTTTTCAAGGCCCGAGTATTTACAGATTTCGCGAATTGTACCGCCATCACCGCCACCGATAACCAGTACATTTTTTGCAGCAGAGCCAGTAATAGATTCAAAGGTCTGCATGGCCGGATGAGTGATCATTTCATGATAATGGTATTCGTCACGCTCGGTGCACATCACCATGTCATCTATTGCCAGCATTTTTCCGTATGAAATGGAATCTAGAATGCGGACTCGTTGAAATTCATTTCTTTCATCAAATAAAACTTCACCGGTATATCTTAACGAAAGTGCCTGATTGTCGTCTTTATCGGTAAACCAGACATTACGGTTTATTTTATAACCTTTTTTAGGATCGTAGTTTTCTGTATTATTTGGTTTAACTTGAAGGTCGTTACCTTTTTTTAGAACGTGCGTGGCACCACGATTCATTTCAAGGGCTGAGTAAGAGGCTTCAAAAGCTTTTTTTAAATGTTCAAATGAAACCCAAGGATCAACGGTGTCTCCGCAGGTAAATAAATCTACGGCCGCATAACGATATTCAGGCCAAGTATGAATCGCCAAATGACTTTCTTGAATAACGACAACACCGGATACTCCGTAAGGAGAAAAATGATGAAACGTTGAATTGATAACAGTGGCGCCGGCAATTTGTGCGGCCTCAACCATTGCATTTTCAATTGCGGCCACATCGTTTAGCACATCGGCTTTACAGTTTAAAAACTCAACAAGAATGTGGCGACCTAATGCTTTCATTTCACAACCTTTTTATGTGGTTTTGAGAGCTGTCAAAATAGGTCCTATAGTCTTTACGATCAAGATTTTTTTGTAAAAAAAATGGTTAATTTCTATATTTCGATTTGCTGACAAAATGCACAGTAAAAACTGGTATTAACGACTATATTTGATTTCATAGCAATGATGAATTTTTTGGTCATGAAAATCAATCGGAATAGTGTCTTTAGTGATATTTTTGACCTTAAATTTTTGTGAAATTTCATCTGAAAGTCTGAATTCACGCTTATTATTGGAAAAATAGAGAGTTCCATTAGGCTTAAGCAGCTTCATAACGTCTGAAACAAGTCGGGTTTGATCTCGCTCTACATCAAAATCAGTTTTCATGCTTTTGGAGTTTGAAAAGGTCGGAGGATCTAAAAAGATGGTGTCAAAGCTGGCCACAAAATCCGGCCACTCGGGAGCTTGGATTATAAACTGTAAAACGTCTTCTTCTAGAAAAAAATGGTCTTTAATTGAAAGCTTATTTAATTTAAAATTTTCCTGGGCCCATTCCAGATAATTTTTAGACATATCCACACTGTATGTAGTAGCGCCTGATTTGGCCGCCATCACAGAAACGCTGGCTGTATAGCAGAATAAGTTTAAAAATCTGCCCTTAGACTTTTTTAAAAACTGATAGCGCATCGGACGATGATCTAAAAATAAGCCGGTGTCTAAATAATCCCATAAATTCACATAAAGTTCGACGCCGTTTTCTTTGACAATAATTTTCTCATTTTTTTGATCCAATTTTTGATATTGTTCAAGGCCTTTTTGTTTCTGGCGTTTTTTAAGTATAATTTCAGAATCCTGAATTTTAAATAAATTTTTAATGGCATCAATTAACAGCGGCAGGTGATTTTTTTCTTCATCAATTAACTGAGATTTGTCATAAACAACAAAATAGTTTTTATAACGGTCCACAATAAATGGAAATTCGGGAATATCACGATCGTAAAGTCGATAAGCCTCAATTTTATTTTTTTCGGACCAGACTTGTAGTTTTTTAAAATTTTTTTCAAGCCGGTTTTGAATCATTAGCTAAGACTCTTTATTATCGCTTGAAAATACTCAGGCTTTTCATGGCGGGGATACCAGGCTAAGGCAATTTTATAATCATAAAAATAATCACTACCAAGTTTTATTAGCTCGCCCTGTCGAACAAGAGGATTTGCGTACTCTTCGGCTAAAACAGAATAACCCAGTCCGCGAACAACCATCGATGTTAAGGCGTCGGTATTGTTAGCGTAATGACGATCTTTTTTTACCAGATTTTTAAATTTGTACTTATCAAGAAAGTTGAAGGTCATGTTGTCGGACTGATTAAAATCTATGATGGATTCGGTTTTAAGTATTTCAGGAAGCAAGCGCCTCTTCCATGAGGCTGGGCCATAAAGACAGTATCTTTCGGCCTTAATAATTTTAGAGTCCATTTCGCGCGTTACGTGATGATGTTCAAGTATCGCAAAGTCACAAAATCCGGTTTTTAATTTATCGGCATTACTTTCAGTATCGGATAAATCAAAACGAAAGTGCATAAGCGGAAACTTATTCTTCAGATTGATTAAATTAGGAATGACCCTCGATCGCAAAATACTTGATGGTCCCGAGATGCTAACTTCAATGATGCTATCTTTTGCTGCCCTTTGAATCTTTGAAAGGGCCATTCCCTCTATATCTAAAGAACTTTTTACAAACTGAAGAAGTGCCTCCCCTTCAGTTGTGAGCTTCATACCCTTTCTTGATCTTATAAAAAGCGTTGTTTTCAACTGCTTTTCTAAAGATCGGATTCTCTGGGTTACGCCAGTTTGCGTGATTCCCAGAATATGCGAAGCATCTTGGACTGTTCCCTTGCGGACAACAGCCCAAAATGCTTCAAGGGGGGGGCTGAGTAAACTCATTTGTAATCATAGATAAATGATAATTATGAATTATACAAACACTATTTTTTTTATTAATTTGCACAGCATCAGAGTTATCAACATAGACTTTGTGGAAAACAATTTTTTAAAGGAGAAATAAAAATGAAAACAGTTTTTTTAGTAATAGTACTAGTGGCTACACAACTTAAAGCGCAAACATCTGGGGATAAGTTGGGTGGAGTTGTGGATAAAGGATATCAACATCAATTGATGTGCAAAGCAGTAGCGGGCAATCAAGAATACGAATTACAACTACAATGGAAAAATAAACTTACGCACCATGATCCTCCAGGCAGAGCACCTTTTAGAGATGAAGGGTTCAGTTATGAATTAAAAAAAGTGGCTACTGGCCAGATTTGGGTTGGCGGCTATAATAATTATTTTAATGAACGCATCATAATTACTGATTTACTGGGCCAATTAAATTTGTCGGGTTACTATCATATGTTTAAACGAATTGGAGAAATGTCAAACACTACTGAGCTGGCTTTGGATAAGAAAGAAAATAATTTTTATCTGACGCAAATGATATTAACTGCTGGCCAGACATATTTTGATAATTACAAAGATTACTGCGATGTACCGGTTTCGAAACTTTGCGGAGTTGTGCCACCATATCGAAAGGTCGTACTTGATTTGTCATTTGAAAATTCAACGTGTGAATATATTGATTTATAATCGACGAAACTTCACAGGAGCCTTCAATTATGATCGGAGGTTCCGAATGCCGGATTTGAAATATCTTAAGCGTTTTTCCGTAGTTCACCGTACTAATAAGATAATTATTTGTTTATCTGAATGAACATTGTAGTCACTTAAGGTTATGAGGAAAAAAAACTTCAAGCTAGTACATTAGTCTAGAGAAGTAGGTTTAAATTTAGTCTTATTCAAACTTTATTGGCTGGACTATCTGAACTAGTGTCTAGATAAACAACTTGAATGGAGCTTTGACTTATCTAGAATGAGATTTCTGGTTATTCTTATACAATGAGTAATCACCAAAAAGCTAAGCAGCTCGCGGACTTAGTTAAGCAATTCCATCTTCTTTTGAATTCAGGATCGCTGGATCTTTCTAGTGAAGCGACAGCGCGGTCGTGGATTGAAGAACTACTAAGTATTTTTAATTGGAATTGTCGAGACCCGTATGAGGTCGATCAAGAAGTTAGTCTGACCGGACAAGAAAT
>JBBTEQ010000045.1:0-5087 GCA_038042235.1 Bdellovibrionota bacterium
TCGGTGGCGGTCGCGGGAATTCTGATATCGGCATTTAGTTTTTATAATTAGATCAGATCATTTTGAAGGGTCATTACAATGAATAAGAGCAAATCAGTTAGCTCGTCTCAAGTTGTAATGACCCAAATTGTTTTACCTTCCAACACAAATTCCTTAGACACAATTTTTGGTGGTACGGTGATGTCGTGGATCGACATTGCAGCCGCGATTGCCGCCCAAAGACACTCTAATAAAGTCGTTGTTACCGCCAGTATTGATCAATTAAGTTTTATAGCTCCCATTAAAAAAGGCTGGATTGTTAATTTAAAAGCCTCAGTTAACTATGCTTCAAAGACCTCAATGGA
The DNA here is from genome assembly GCA_038042235.1 of Bdellovibrionota bacterium. Taxonomy (GTDB): domain Bacteria; phylum Bdellovibrionota; class Bdellovibrionia; order Bdellovibrionales; family Bdellovibrionaceae; genus Pseudobdellovibrio. Next base: position 345 of record JBBTEQ010000045.1, read on the forward strand.
GGTCGGTGTTCGTGTGGAAGCTGAAAACGCCATCACTTCTGAGTTATTTCACACAGCTTCGGCCTATTTAACATTTGTTGCGCTTGATAGTAATGGAAAACCCTCATTAGTGCCCACATTAGTACCTGAAACTGATATTGAAAAAAGAAGATATGCGGCTGGACAAAAACGCCGAGAACTCCGATTAGGTAATCGCTAAGTCAGACAGCGGGTCTATTTTACTAAAAAATCTTTCCATTTAGTCATTAGAGTCGGACTCATCATTGCAATACAAATAGTGCCCTCAGTTGCGGCCTCTTTACGGATTATTTTTACTTCTCGTCCTAGATCATATAGTCGGTATTCATTGACGCGATCAAAATAAAGCTCCACTTGAGTTTGCATTTCATTGATAGAATCAGCCATTATTTTTTTGAGCTGTTCAAAGCCAAATCCGGTTAGAGCGCTGACAAAGACTCGTGGAAAATGTTTAACCCTAAATTGTCGATCTACCGGTGCAATATCAAATTTATTAAAAATATGGATAATTTTTTTATCTTCCCACTTAAATTCCTTGATAAGGCCTTCAACAACCTCTATTTGTCGGTCCATATTCGGTGAAGACAGATCAACTACATGTAGCAAGATATCGGCTTCTGCGGATTCTTCGAGTGTGGCTTTAAAAGCCTCAATAAGCTGAGTGGGTAGTTTACGGATAAAACCCACGGTGTCGGTAACCACGGCCGGTGGACCATCATCTAAAAAAACCTTTCGCGTCGTTGGATCAAGAGTGGCGAATACCATATTTTTGGCAAGTACTTGGGCTCCGGTCAGTCTATTCAGTAAGGAGCTTTTTCCGGAGTTGGTGTAACCAATTAAAGCAAAGCTTGGAATTTCGTTTCTTTTGCGAGATTGCCTGTGCTGCGCTCGTTGCTGAGAAACTTCTTCCAGCTTTTTTTTGATTATAGAAATTTTTTCTTTAGCTCTACGACGATCGTTTTCGAGTGCGGATTCCCCTGGGCCGCGTGTGCCTACTCCGCCGCCCAATCTTGAAAGAGAGTCATTCCACGCTCCGATCATACGGGGCATTTGATCTAAGAGTTGTGCCAGCTCAACCTGAAGTTTTCCTTCGTAGGTTCTGGCCCGCTGAGCAAAAATATCAAGAATAAGTTGTGAGCGATCCAAAATTTTACAGCCTATTTGCTCTTGCAGGTTTCTGGTTTGAATTCCTGAAAGTTGGTGGTCAACGATTACGAGTTGGGCCTGATTTTCAGCAACCATATCTTTAATTTCTGCAACTTTGCCACTACCAATTAGGGTGCTGGGATTCCATTGAGGTAGAACCTGTACGGTAGAGCCGATGATTTCTCCACCGGCAGCCATGACCAATTCTTCAAGTTCACAGAGATTTTCTTTGATTTCGGTTATGGGTTCGGATTTAAGTCCGACGCCAACAACGATAACTTTGTCTTTTTCAGTAATTCTGACATGATTCAATGTTTTTTATTTCTCCTGTCAGCAATAAACTGAGACTCAAGCGCGGTTAAAACGACTGAGCTGAAAATAGTTTCATCCGTTGTTGTTCTTTGCAAAACATTAGCAGCTCTTCGAACCCCAAGCAAGAAGGGGCCCAAAACCTCAACCTTGCCTACTTGTTGAAGCAACTTATACGAAATATTAGCACTTTCTAAATTAGGGAAAACCAGCACATTGGCCTCGCCTTTCAATGAAGCAAAGGGAAAAATTCTTTTTTGTATTTCAGAATTGACGGCTGTATCGGCCTGCAGGTCGCCTTCGATCTGAAGATCCGGGCGCAGCTGTTTTGCAAGTTCTGCGGCTTTTTTCATTTTAGCCGGAGTGCCTTCAGTTCCTGAAAAGTTAGAAAAACTGAGCATGGCAATACGTGGTTTTTGTCCAAAATACTCAGCCACTTGTGCAGTTTGAATGGCGATGCGAGCCAGTTGCTCGGCCGTCGGATTAATATTGATGGTCGTGTCAGCAAAGAACAAAAGTTTATTATCAGCTAAAACAATATTTAAACCTGCCGGAACTGAGTCTGTAGACAGACCAATTGTATGTAAAATCGGCTTGACTGCTTCTGCATAATTGGTTGTGGCTCCGTTAATCATACCATCCGCATCGCCCTGATCTATCATCATCGATGCAAAATAATTTCCGTCATGCATCAGTCTCTCAGCTTCTTTGATATTGATGCCTTTACGCTGGCGGCGTTTATAAAGTTCCTGTGTGTATTGTGCGAACTTTGGATAACTTGAAGGATAAATTATTTCTACACCGGTAAGGTCGATATTATGGGCTTTAGCTTTTTCATAAATACGTTCTGCTGATCCCAGAAGTATAGGTATACAAATTTTTTCCTCTAGACAAATTCGAATATTTTTAAGAATTTTTGAACTTGTACCCTCTGGAAAAACAAGTCTTGGCGTGCTGCCTTGTCTTTCAATATTTTTATGAACTCGGTTAACGGCCTCACGGACAAATACTTTTTGTGGACCTTGAATGGCTTCAAGTTTATCACGGTAAGCCGCCCAGTCACTTATAGGTTTTGTTGCCACCTTTGTATCCATAGCAGCTCGGGCCACCGCTGGCGCCACCCATAGAAGCACACGTGTATCAAAGGGTTTTGGAATTAGGTAATCTCGTCCGAATCTAAATTTTTGATCACCATAAGAGGCTGAAACATTATCTGGTACATCTTCGCGTGCCAATTTAGCTAGTGAGTGACACGCGGCTAATTTCATCTCTTCATTAATTTGGGTTGAGCGGGTGTCGAGTGCACCTCTGAAAATCGAAGGAAAGCCTAAAACATTATTAACTTGGTTCGGATAATCAGATCTACCAGTGGCAATAATAGCATCCGGGCGTGCCATGCGGGCATCGGCGGGAGTGATTTCAGGGTCGGGGTTGGCCATGGCAAATATAATTGGGTCCTTAGTCATCTGTTTGATCATTTCGCCAGTAACGGCTCCGGCCACAGAAAGGCCGATAAAAACATCTGCACCCTTTAGCGCCTCAGTTAAAGTGCGTTTTTCGGTGGTATTTGCAAATTCCTCTTTGTATTTATTCATACCACTTTTGCGACCTTTGTAGATCACTCCGGAAGAGTCGCACATCAGAACATTTTCTTTTTGAACACCCAGGCTTACAAATATTTTTGCACAAGAAATTGCAGCAGCACCGGCGCCATTAATCACTAATTTTATTTCTGAGAGTTTTTTATTAATAATCTGACAGGCGTTAATGAGTGCTGCGCCACTGACGATAGCCGTGCCGTGTTGGTCATCATGAAAAACCGGAATGTTCATTTCTTTTTTAAGAACTTCTTCAATTTCAAAACATTCGGGGGCTTTGATATCCTCTAGATTTATACCACCGAAGGTCGGTTCTAATGCTCTGACTGCATTTATAAATTCTGATGTTGATGTTGATTTAATTTCAATATCAAAAACATCAATTCCTGCGAAAGTTTTAAATAAAATTCCTTTGCCTTCCATCACCGGCTTAGCGGCCAGAGGACCGATATTTCCTAAACCTAAAACCGCCGTGCCATCAGAGATAACCGCTACCAGATTGCCCTTGCTAGTATAATCAAAAACTTTTTCGGGATTTTTAGCAATGGCGATACAGGGGGCGGCGACACCTGGAGAATAGGCCAGTGAGAGAGCCTTTTCTGTACTACAATCTTTTGTTGATATAACTTCGATTTTTCCAGGCCGTCCTTTTTGATGAAACTCAAGGGCCTCTTTTTCAAATGCAGAAATTTCGATGCTGGAATTATCAGTTGTTGAGTTATTAGATGAAGAGCCAGTAGTATGTGCCAAAATAGACCTCATTTTTTGTAGAGCGTTTATTCTAAGACTGAGTTTTAAAAAGCACAATTTCAAAAATTCATCTTACAGTCCAGCTTGCTAGCAGCGTCAATTGCATATAGCTGATTTTCAATGTTAAATGGTTAGGTTTAATAATCAGCTCAAGTATAAAATCAGAGGAGTTCTAATGAGTACTTTGTCTAAAAGTCCGCGTGATGTTGTTATTGTTGAAGGAGTACGCACTCCATTTGCTAAATCCGGGACCAAACTTAAAGCTGTGCATCCAGCCTTATTAGGCCAAATCGCTTTAAAAGAACTCATTGCCCGTACTAACCTCAACGTCGATTTAGTTGATGAAGTGATCATCGGAAACACAGGCTCGCCAGCAGATGCGGTGAATATTTCCCGGGTAGTAGCATTAAATGCAGGTTTTCCGATCAAAACTCCGGCGGCGACTGTTCATCGCAACTGTGCTTCTGCCCTTGAGAGTATTACCACCGGTTATGAGCGAATTAAATCCGGAACAATGGAGATGATTGTAGCTGGCGGAACCGAGAATATGTCGCAAATGCCGCTGATTACTCCTGCTGCAATTGTTAGAATTATAGAAAGATTAGGAACTGCTAAAACTGCAGGGGCTAGAATTTCAGCATTATGGGACTGGTTTATGGCAGACCTTTCGCAAATTAAAGAAATGGTAACCACCCCTCCATTAGCTAAGACAAAATACAAACCAATTATTGCCCTAGCAGAAGGTTTAACTGATCCTTTTGTTGGAATAAATATGGGAATGACGGCCGAAGTGATTGCTAAAGAATTCGGAGTTGGGCGCAGCGAGCAAGATGAATATGCGCTAAAATCCCATCAAAAAGCCGTTGCTTCTAGAGCTAAAATTGCTGAAGAGCTCACGTCGGTATATCTTCCTCCGGATTAC
>JBBTEQ010000046.1:0-7655 GCA_038042235.1 Bdellovibrionota bacterium
ATAATGGCGTAGCAAAAGGTTCTGGGGTTATTGGAACAGCAGGCACTTCTAAACTTGCAGCATCCGCCTCTCCTATGCGCATTGGCTACAACGGGACTGTTTCATTAAATGGTCAAGTTGATGAGGCTCGCATCAGTCAGGTCGTGCGTTGGACAACGGGCTTTACTCCTGATGCTTCGGCTTATACTGCTGATTAAATCCAAACAAGATGCTCAACAATTTTCCTGATGCCGCAACGAAATTACAAAATAGCTCTGTTATTAAAATAGACTTGTTTAATTTTATCGTCTTCAATTTCTGTAAAGCAATTCATCCACCGGCTATCCGGGTGCGAGTGATATTGTTTCCAATCACCCGAAATCCCCGGTACTCCCCATTTTTGGCTTTCTATTAGCGCCTTTTTGTTTGCAAAAAGTGAAGGAACCTCGATTGGTGAATCGCTGCCAAAGTAGAAAGGAATTTTATTTTTACGTAGTAACTCCCACTGAAAAAGATACTTGATTAAATCCGCGGAAAGAGTTTTTTTGAGCCAAGGACTATCGCTGAGCCAATGGCAAGGCTGCATGTAACAGGTAATGTGCAGCGGCTTCATCATCAGAATAGTTTCGGGCCGCAAAAGCTGCACATGCTCTAAATGAAGCCTGCCAAGAAGCCCCTCGGCTGCAAGCTCTCGTGCTGCTAGCACCGCCGTGTGCACCGCCTGATCGCCAATAGTATGTATAGCCACCTGCAAACCAAGCTGCCAAGACCTTCTAATTAATTCTTTAATTTCTTCATGCGACCAGATTAAAAGACCATTGTTTTCACGACCCAAATAGTTTTGTGAAATATAAGCCGTTTTAGATCCCAGAGATCCATCTATAAATATCTTGGTGCCGTGCAAACGTAGTTGTTCGGATTTGTTTTGTTTTATCAGTTCAATTTCTTTTAAAACGCGATCTAAATCGTTGAGGCTCTCAACTGTTACAAAGGCATCGATACAAACGCTTAAATTTTTTCTATCTTCCATTTTTTTTAAAAGTTGCCAGAGATTCAGATTCATCGACATATCGCGAACATGCGTGAAGCCGGCCTTATTAAAAATGCTCTGTGAAGTTTCTAAAAAAAATTGATTCTGCTCCTGACTGAAATCCGGAAGCCTTTGTAGCGCATTAATGTGCGCCTGATCAAACAGAGTTCCGGAGGGCTCGCCAGTAGTATCTCGCTCGATGCGACCACCCTTAGGATCTTTGCCAAAATCATATCCCAGTTTTTTTAATTCTATTATGGCCGCAGAATTAATCCACGAAGCATGGCCATCAACACGCGAAAAAAACACCGGGATTTGCTTAAAAATCTCATCTAGAATTTTTTTATGTGGAAACCCTGCCGCTGGCCAATTATTCTGATTCCAACCAAAACCCGTAAGCCAGTTAGCTCGGTAATGCTTTTCATTTATTTCAAGAGTTTTAACATCTTCAACATTTTTAAGTTGATTCAACTTCAGACCAGAAGCCACCTGCCCGGTGGCCCAAAAATGAGTATGACTATCGTAACAATTAATAATTTTTTCAATCACGGCTTAATATACCTGAGCCGTAAAAAAGAGGCTAGTGCAGATCAACGTCCGCGAATTGGCCCGCCACCTGTACCAGTGCCGGTACCCGGGAATGGTCCACCAACAGGCGGATAAACATTGCCACCACCTGGTGGGTAGAATCCTGGAGTACCACCCGGAAAGAATCCTGTGTTACCACCGCCAAAATTACCATTAAAGTTACCACCAAAGCCATTTGGCATCGGTGCTCCGCCGCCGCCACCGCCGAAATTAAATCCGCCGCTGAAATTAAATCCACCACCGCCGCCCAGGCTTCCGTTACTGCCATAATAGGACTGCTGATTGATCATTTGTAATTGCATTGAAAGTTGCTGCATCTGCATCTGAATCTGTGCTGCCTGCTGCTGACGCTGATAATACTGTTGCATTTGTTGCTGCTGTTGCTGCATTTGTGCCTGATAATACTGTTGCTGCTGTTGTTGATACTGCATTTGCATTTGTTGTTGCTGTTGCAACATCTGCATTTGATATTGTGCACTTAATTGTCCACCGAACTGGCCACCGCCCATAAGTGGATTACCAAACTGCCCGCCACCACCAAATTGGCCGCCAAATTGCGGACCACCGAATGGAGGCATACCCATTTGACCACCGAACTGGCCGCCAAATTGCGGACCGCCCATAAGTGGATTACCAAACTGTCCACCGCCAAAAGGACCGCCACCATTATTAGGAAAACCAAACTGGGCACCGAAATTAGCACCGCCGCCAAATGGACCATTGATCTGGCCACCCGGGCCAAAACCAGGCATATAGGCACCACCGCCCCATGGACTACCATACATATTAGGTGGGTAACCGAAGGCTCCACCAGCAGCTGCAAATGGACCATAAGCTCCGTTAGCAGCGCCACCTAAATTCCAACCACCACCAGCGCCATAAGGAAATCCACCGCCGCCAGATGTTGAAGAACAACCATAGGCTCCGGGGCCAACTAATCCGTTGATCACTCCCGAAATACCGGCTTGATAAAATGGATAGCCATAAGACTGCTGCGAAGGCCAACCGGCTTGCGCGTTGTATTCGTTAGCGGCCTGTTCTGCTTTTTTACCATAATAAAGCATTCCCAAACCACCGACAACGTTAACCGCAGTCGACATCCAATCACGCTTTGGTCTTCTAGATGAATAACCATTATCGTAATCATCACAATCTTCACAATCGCTTTCAGTATCTCGCTGACTATATTCTCTCTCAATACGAGCTCGTTCGCGAATATCTGAAATCGCATACCGACGGTCTTCAATTTCTTGAGTTAGTCTTTCTTCTTTATCCGCTGCATTTGCCAGTTCAATTCGTTTTTTTCTATATTCACTTAATGACCTAGAACATTCAGAAGTATTAGCCGACCTGTATTTCGGGGCGTCAGCAGGTCTTAAGCTTGTATCGCTGCAAATTGAAGAGCTAACTGAGCCGGCATTTGATTTACTATTACCAACACAATAGCCGCCCTTGCCACCGACATCTTTGGTGTTCCATTTTTTAGTTAATAATTCAGGAGGGTCTGATAAACCATCACAAAAAACTTTATCTGCATCGGACATTACCGGAGTTACTGCCGCTGATTGATCGGTTGAGCTTCCAGCAGCAACGGGCTGCGGATTACATCTAGAATGTGCAGTTCTGTACTCATCACACTTTTTTGCACCTTCAATATGTGTATCTAACAAAAATTCAACAACGGAAGAATCAAAATATCGTTCAATTTTTTTTCTTAAATATTCAACTTTATCTTCAGCGCGTTTTTTTTGGTTTAGTTTAAGTTTAGCCTCAGATTTTAATTCGGCAATTTTTTTACGTTCTTCTTTTTCTTCATCAGTGTTATTTATTGCAGATCTTGAAGTTCTAGGTTCATAAGGGCATGCCATCTGACCCTGATAGTAACCTGTACCCCAAAGATTTTGTGCATATAAATTCTGGCCTAACAAAAGACCAAAAAATAACATCAGCATATAGATACACTTATTTATAGACATATAGTCTCCTACCTAATGGTTCATCGTATCACTCTTCGACATACTGGCGCTAAATCTGTAATCAATCGTAATCAAAAATAGGCTTAGGTCAGGAATTGATGATAAATCTGGACCTAAGCCAAAAAAATAAGTTAAATAGGATTCTTACATGGATACAGAAACAACGAAACCCACATTACTTTGTTTAGATGATGAAAGTGATAACCTCGAGGCCCTAGAGCGTGTATTTCGAAAAAAATATAATGTCCTGAAAGCCACGTCCGCCGAAAAGGCTTTCGAAATACTCGACAATAGGCTGGATATAGCCGTGATAATTTCGGATCAACGTATGCCGGCCATTACGGGCGTAGAATTTTTAGAAAAATCCATACTGTCTCATCCTGATACATCAAGAATTCTACTGACGGGCTATACCGATATCGAATCTGTCATCGCCGCCGTCAACAAAGGTCAAATTTTCCGTTACATAACAAAACCCTGGGACTCAATAGACCTCATTAATACAGTCGACCAGGCTACTGAAAAGTATTTGCTGAAATTAACTTTAAAAGAAAAAAATCGTGAGCTTGAAGTGGCCTTAAATGAACTTAAAAGTTTAGATAAGTCAAAAAATCAATTTATGATCTTAATCAATCACGAACTTAAAACACCACTGACCACAATTTTAAGTTTTGCGGCGCTGTTAAAAGAAACGCTTTTATCAGAAGAGCAAACGCTTTTCACCGATCGCATTATGCGTTCATCAGAAAAACTAAGAACTATAATTGACGATGTTCTACTGATTGTTAAGGGTGAAGTAGGTCTGATCCCAGTAAAAAAAGACTGGGTTAGTACGGATTGGCTGATTAAAAATATTCCCCCAGAGATTTCGCAGTTGCTTAAATTTAAAAATCAGGAAATCAAGCTGAGCGCCACATTAGATAGCATTGAAATCGATCAACATCTGACTCAAAATTTACTTAGTCGTGCTTTGCATAATGCCACCAAATTCGGCCTGCCGGATAGCTTGATCGAAATTAAGGTTTACAAAGATCTCAACTATCAGGCTGTAATTAGTATTAATAACAAAGGGCCTACGATCTCTCCCGGAATCATTGAAAAAATTATGCAACCATTTTTACTAGATGAAAACATCATGAACCATTCCGTTGGTATGGGCTTGGGTCTGAGCATCTGTAACTCCTTGATGAAATGTCAAAATGGTGAACTGAGTGTAGTTAACAATTCAGGCGGAGTCAGTGTACTGTTTAAATTCCGATAATTCGGACGAAAGCTTAGTCTTCCGAACGCCATCTAGCACCTAGGGGCTTTAAAGCCTCGAACACTTTTTGAATATAATACGGATTATGTTCAACACCATTATTATCGTTTTATTGTTTAATTCTTTAGTTTTGGCCCAGCAACAAGAGATTAGTTCGCATGAAATTAGACTTGAACTGGGTGAAAATCATCTTTTAAAAAAAAGTTTCAGCAAGATTTGGATCGAAAATAAAAAACTGCTAGCTGTGCGAAATAAAGGTCCTCAATACTATTTAAAAACCAGCAAACCAGGCGTAACACATATTCGTCTTGATAATATTTTATATAAAGTCATTATATCACCCATAGGTTCTAAAAAAACATACTCGGACTGGCAAGCTTTAGCCGGCAAATTTACAGGCCTAACGATAGATTATTGCGAATACATGGTTTGCTTAAAGGGCCAACTTACCCAAATCAACGACTATGACCGCATCATTAATTACATCGAAGAATACCAGTCAAAAATTCACATCGCATTAAAAGTCGATGCTGATCTTACCGAAGAATTACAAAAAAAAATTGGAACACACTTGCGAACTAAAGGCATCACACCTTTAAAAATTCAATTCAGCACCCCTTGGAAAATATTTTATTCAAAAAAAAAGTATGTTACTGAAAAAGAAGACGAACTTATGGTTTTGGGACTAAGTGTAGAGTATCTTGAGCACACAACGGACATTGCAGACAATATCAAAGTGGCCGTTAAAGTTGTTGAGATTACTAAAAACTTTGAACATAAACTGGGTGTCAGATGGCCCGATAGTTATCAAGCACAGATTATCGGCAATTCAACCGCCAAGTGGGCTGACTCTTTTGACATAGCCATAAGTGCAGCAGAGAAATCCGGGGAGGCTAAAGTTCTGGCCTCTCCAAATCTTATCTGTCGCAGTGGCAAAGAGGCCGAGTTTTTTGCTGGCGGCGAATTCCCCGTAAAAATAATCCATTTAAGATCAACCGAAGTTATCTGGAAACGCTATGGCATAGGTTTAAAAATAAAACCTCAAATCGACCCATTTGGACAAATGAGTTTACATATCGAAAGCGAAGTCTCAACCTTGGATCGCAGCATAAGAGTTGAGGACATACCTGCCATTCACAGTAATCGGGTTTCGAGTTATTTTGATTTAATCAGCAGCCGTACAATTGCTCTATCTGGGCTTATAAAAAGTGAAGTCAGCGAAAGTAGTGAAGGTGTTCCTTTTTTAAAGAACATACCCATTCTGGGAGCTTTATTTTCAAGTAAAAATTTTCAGGAAAATAAATCAGAACTAGTGATTTTTGTAACCCCAGAGTTGATGAATTAGAATGTTGAGCTTATGAAACCTGAAATTTCAGCACATTTAGAAAAAATTTTTCTCAAACAAAAAGATAATTTTAAATACCATTGGCAAGAGGATTTGAAATCTGCAGATGCCAGCATTCGACTAAGAGTTGAAAATGAACTCTTAGATCTTGGCCCACTTAACTCACTGCTGCTAAACCCTGAAATCACAGAAATTCTGGTAAACAGATTTAATAAAATTTTTTATGAAAAAGCCGGCCTATTACACCAACATGCAGATCATTTTTATTCTGAACATACTTATAATTCAATGCTCGAACGCCTGGCACAAAAATGTGAGACTTATTTAAGCCGCGAAAAACCCTTTATCGAAGCGCAACTGAACAATTTAAGAATTACTATTATTTTCTCGGAAATTTCAAGGGGTTATCCCTTGCTTTCAATACGCATACAGCCCGAACTTAACTGGTCTTTACCTGCACTTTTTAAAAATAATTTTTTTAACCAAAACCAACTTAATATTATTACAAAAATTCTAGAAACTAAAAAAAATTTTCTAGTCATTGGTGGAACCGGCAGCGGGAAAACCAGTTTTATGCAAGCCTTGCTGGGGCAAATTAATACACTTGAAAGAATGGTTATTATCGAAGATACACAGGAACTGCATTTACCCAATCAGGTTTCGGTTTCTTTACTGACAAGACAAGACCCCAGCCAAAGCGTGCAAGATATCAGCATGGACGACTTATTAAAACGTTCACTGCGCTTAAGACCGGATCGCCTGGTGGTCGGTGAAATCAGAGGCCCTGAAGCACGCTCGCTGCTTTTAGCTTTATCGACTGGACACGATGGCAGCTTTGGTTCGCTACATGCCCGCTCGGCGCAAGAAGCCATGCTCAGGCTTGAAATGCTCATTCAAATGGGCGCTCCGCAGTGGAGCCTATCATCCATCAGAAGGCTCATCGCCATGACGGTGCAGAATATTATTGTCCTAGAAAAAAGCAGTGAAGGTGGCGCCAGCCGAAGAAAAATAAAAGGTATTTTTGAAATCAATTCCCTTGAAGAAACCGGCTTAACCTTCACGCAACTGGATGAATGAGTGCTGACTAAAGAGAAGAAAACGTTGAAGGCCATTTGCCAAGCCAATTATTTAAATAAGGTGTTAATATTCATGTTGTCCTCCGATTTTTATTCTTTTCGGAAGACTTTTTATTTTTTCAAGATACCCGCTCAACGTTTAAGGTACGAACTTTCAATTTTTATCCTTACAATCTAAATGTGCTTGTATTTGATTTAAGTTACACTGAATGTCTATAATTTTTGAAAAATTATTACCATAGCTAATTGTGCTTTATTATCAAGTAGTCCATCAATTTATTCCAAAATGAAAAATTCATACTTTCTGCAAAATACCCCCCCCCCAAAAAAAAATCCACCGCCTATACCACCAAAAATAGCACTGAAAATAAATCCTTCTTCGGAGGTGCCAATACCAAAA
>JBBTEQ010000047.1:0-9202 GCA_038042235.1 Bdellovibrionota bacterium
ATTCATCCATTTTGACCAGAGTTTGCTCAAGCTCTTCACTTTTCATCGACTTCATACGTGCACTCAATAAATGGAGTCGCGCCACTATGGTTTTAGGGCTGTCACCATATCTAAAGTGCGTTTCAAGGTAGGCACCAACCGCCTTCGTCTGATCAGCGCCCATAATATCCAGCAACTCTCCAACTCGAGTCAGCGCATAGGGTGCATACTCATGCGTAGGAAAATTCTGAGCAAAACCAAGAGCTGACTGATGAGACTCAATAAACTTAGACTGCCAGAATAGCGCTTCCATTTTATTAAAATAGGCACTGGGAAATAATTTGGAGACTAACGGAAAGTTTTTTGTTGCCGCATCATAGGCAACAATGGATTCTTTGAATTTTTTTGAATTGAAATTAAAATCACCCTTACGAACTGCGACCTCTGTCAGAACCACTTCATCTTTAGAAAGTTTTTCAATTTCAGAAAGAAACTGCAGCGCTTCATCTAATTTGTGAATTTTTGAATAACTATAAGCCAGCCCGATTTTGGCATACTGCTTGGAAATCTTATTATCATATTTTTTGTTATCAATGTGTGTGCGCAGCTTTCTGATCGCAGACATATGGTCGGACTTATCAATAGCCAGCATCCCGGTTAATAGCGATGTCCGCTCAGATAAGGTCGAATCCGGATACTTTTCCTGAGCTTCACGATAAGCATTCTGTGCCTGCTCGTAAAAGGATTCAATTTTTTCAACGCGCCACAACTCAACAAAAGCATCGCCTACCATGTGCGAAATCATTTCATCGTATTTAGATTTCGGATATTTAATCTTAAACCATTCAGCCGTTTGTATGAAAACCAGGTAACGTTTTTTGGAAAACAAAGTCTTCAATAATCGAACCTGTTTGTTCTCGTCACTAGATTCTTGTGTAACCTCATAGCTCGGTGGATTTTCCTTCATTTTACGCCAGAAGGAAAATTCAGACTCTAAAACAGGAAATCTTAAATAATAATTGCCGCGACTTTTAATTACCGATTCTTCTTTATAATCAGACATGTTCATCGTAAATCGGCCAAATTGTGAATCTCCAGCATCATAAAGCCCCGACCTTGCGAGTATTGATGTTTCGATTCCTGCCGGGTCTTTTATAATCAGCACATCGGCCTCTGCTGGTTTTCTGTCAACTAAAACTTTTTTAGTCTTGTTGTTTGTTGTTTTTTTAATTGCAGTGTGATCCGTTGATTTAGCGGCTTGATCGGCCTTCGGATTATTCTGTTCTATATCTACAACTGCAGTTTCAGATTTATAAAAATCAACAATTAGTTTAGAGGGTTGATCCGTCAGATAATCAAATGTCTCAACGTTGCCATTTTTAAGCGTAAACTCAATTAACCATTTATTATCGATGGCATTTTGAGTAACTGATATTGATTTAACAAATGGGTTTTCTACATTGGTTATTTTATCAATGAATTCCTTGTCGATTGATTTTACATAAAGCTGAACTTTAATTTGTCCTTTATTATTGATGCGCTTTAAATCATAATCCCAGTTCTTTTGTCCAGTAAGCTCAAAGCTGAAGGTTTTTCCCTCAACAGAAACTGAACCTCGAACGTTTGCGGCGATAGCATTTAAACTAATTGTGACCAGAAAACATAAAATTAAATAGACTTGGTTTTTCATCAATATTACTGAAAAGCATTTCAGATGCCATTAGCTTTATTGGCTCAGATGCCCTTATTTTTTAGGCTAGGAAAATTTATCCGTTTTTTTTGGCTCGTCCTGCCAATTTCATGACGAAACGCCAATGTTTTTTTAGGCACAAGTTTTTTTATTACTAGACTCGACGACCGCTCGAAGTCGTCACATAATCTAAGGAACCACATGAAAAAACAACTTGCAGCTACGCTTACAATTATAATTATCCCACTTTTCTTTGTCTCCTGTATTTCTTCTTTGTTAAAAGATAAAGCACCCAGTTTCAGCACTGAAATTACTTTAGTAGCACCGCCCAAACCTTTCATTAAAACCGATACTTCTGTATTTCCTTCGTGGAAAAATAATACCACTGGCAATGTTATTTCTATTGTGTCCGATTGTAACGAAAACTCATCTTATAAATTATCAAATTTGCATCAGCTCATAGAAAACGAACTTGATGGTATTAACGTTATAAAAGAAGAGACAACTTCTCTTCAAAAAAGACCCGCCTTGATAAGAGTTATCAATGCACATCTGGATGGCCAGCCTATTGAAATTCAGTCCCTTTCATTCAAAAGAAAATCCTGCGGCTACGTCGCGACTTTATCTGGAAAAATTAACAATTTAGCTTCTGATAAATCTCAATTTGAAAAATTCGTTAACAGTTTTGGCTTTAAATGATTCATGCAGCCACTCAACCTTTCAAAGATTGGATTGAAGAACAACTGAATTTTTTGGGTGGCATCGTTTATTTAATCCGCGATTGCCTAAGAGAAGGATTTACAAAACCTTTCTACTGGAAACTCCTCATTGAACAAATATATCAAATTGGATTCAGGTCATTTCCTTTAGTTCTTGTAACTTCAGGGGCCATTGGTATGGTAATGTCCTTGCAATTCGGCTTTGGTCTAGAAAAATTCGGCGGCAAACCTTATGTACCTCGCCTGGTCGCTTCTACTATTTTCCGCGAAATTGGCCCCATGTTCACCAGCCTTATGCTGGCAGCCCGCGTAGGTGCAGGTATGGCCAGCGAAATTGGTTCAATGGTCGTAACTCAACAAATAGATGCCATCAAAGCACTGGGAACCTCACCTATAAAAAAAATTGTATTACCTAGAATCATTGCTTGTTTAATTATTTTGCCCCTACTGGCAGCAATGGCAAATGTTATCGGCAATATTGGCGGCTGGCTAGTTGGAGTATCTGAATTAGGAATAGATCCACAGTTTTACTACCGCCGAGTATTAGATACAGCCAATATAAAAGATTACATGGCCGGTTTCGGAAAAACTTTTTTCTTTGCCTTATTTATTGCTGTACCGTCTTGTTACTTTGGCCTCAGTGTAAAAAATGGCACCCAAGAAGTTGGCATGGCTACCCGTAAAGCTGTTGTGACCTCATCTTTATTAATTTTAATTGGTGATTTTTTCTTAGCCAAAGTATTCTGGATATTAGAAAAATGGCTATAATCGACGTTAAGAATTTTCGAAAAGCGTTTGGATCAAAACAAGTTCATGAAAATGTATCCTTTTACGTTAAAAAAGGCGAATGCTTGGGTTTAGTTGGCGGCTCAGGCTCTGGCAAATCAGTTATTTTAAGAAGCTTAATCGGGCTTGAAAAAGCAGATGCTGGCAGTATCCTAATTAATGATGAAGAAATCACCCACTACAGTGAGCAAGCTTGGCTCGAACTTCGCAAAAAAGTGGCCTATGCCTTTCAAGGTGGGGCCTTATTCGATTCAATGTCTGTTTTTCAAAACCTTTCCTACCCACTTATTGAACACACAAATCTTACGCGAACTGAGATTAATCATAAAATTACTTCACAGCTTAATGATTTCGGTTTAGCTGGCACCGAGAACCTTTATCCAAATGAACTTTCTGGTGGTATGCAAAAACGTGTTGGCCTGGCCCGTGCCATGATGCTAGAACCCGAAATTATTCTTTACGACGAACCTACCGCAGGACTGGACCCCTTTAACACTAAAAAAATCCAAGAATTAATACTTAATTTAAAAACCAAAGGCGTTACTTCAATTTTAGTAACGCACGACATGCCAACGGCCCTTGCTGTCTGTGATAAATTTGCTTTTCTAAAAGATAAGGTTATAAAAGAGCAGGGCACGATTGAGCAACTTAAAAACCAAAGTGGAAAAAGTAGCCTTATTCATCAATTTATTGAAGGAAGTATCCTATGACACAAATTAAAGTTGGATTTTTTTTATTAGTGGGTTTGATTGTGCTGCTCACGTCAATATTTATGCTTGGATCAAATAAATCTTTATTTCAAGAAGTGGTCGAATTCCGAAGTTATTTTGATTCGGTGCAAGGTCTTAATAAAGGTGGAGTTGTTTCTTTGGCCGGCGTTAAAATCGGCAATATTGATCGGGTTTCATTCGATGAAGCCAAAAATTTGGTTGAAGTGGTTTCAATTGTTGATTCAATTTATAAAACTAAGATTAAAAAAGACAGTCGCGTTGAAATCCGCACTCAAGGTGCCCTTGGCGATAAATTTTTATATATAACGCCCGGAACAACAGCGTCCGGATCTATTGAAAGCGGAGATGAAATCGCTTCAGACTACGGTAACGATATTTTATCCGTTATTTCGAAGCGCGGCAATGAAAGTGAAAATTTATTCGATATTTTAAAAGATATTAAAAGAATTACTCACACTTTGGCGGAAAGTAATAAAGTCGGAAATATCACAGTTAACCTTGAAAAAGTAACCCAAAACCTGGCTCAACTCACAGAGCAGCTTAATAAGACCGTGAAAAGCGGAAGCATTGATCGCTCTACGGCCAAAATTGAAAAAATTCTTGATAAAATAGAACGTGGTGAGGGCACACTTGGAGCTCTGATTAATGACAGGTCTATTCACGAAAGATTAAAAAATATTTTGGGAGCTGGGCAACAAAGCCAACAAGTTAAAAATATTTTAAAAAATTCAGTAGAAGAGTAGAATGTCTATTAAGCGAAGGGATTTTTTAAAAAAAATTTCAATCTTTTCATTTTTCGGATTAATGACAAATTACCTTTTAAGCTCATGCTCGCCAGCAAAAACAGTGGACAGCCTTGTACCAACTACGGGCGGAAATTGTTTATCTAATGGAGCTACAACCAGCGTCGGCACTAATCACGGGCACAGCGCAACTTCTATTCCCAGTGCTGATATCAATACCGCCATTCAACAAACTTATACCATTGGTGCAGGCTCTGCTGGTCATACGCATAGTGTAACTGTTGCGGCTTCAAATTTTACTGATTTAAAAGCCAATACTTCTGTTAATATTACAACTACTGCAGACGGCACTGGGCATACTCATTTAATTACAATTAATTGCGCCTAACAACCTTGTTATTTATTTAACAAACTTCTTCAAATTATTTTTGAATTCTTCATCATCGGTAGACGGAGTTAAGCGACGATCCAAAGTCAGTCGCACTTCTTTTACAAACTCGTTCTTATATTTTTTATTAATTGATTGCTTAATGGGCTCAATCATAAACATCATCTGCTGCATCCAAACTGAGTTGCGCACACAGAGCCACAGCACCCCTTGGCGGTAAGAAATTGGCTCGGCATTCTCGGCCACCGTAGCGCCAACAACTTCTTTCCAGTTAAGCCAGAGCTTCCAACGCAGGTACTGATCAGAAACCGGGCCTGCTTTATCTTCTAAAAGCTTTTGCAGAACCTCAGCTCCGGTTTTGAATTTAGTTTTAAAATCACGCTCAGATGCCATGCGGGCTTTTCCTTATTTACGACTTAGTTTTTTATAAACTTCATCATCGTTTCTTTTGCCAACAAGTATGACATAAAGAGTTTCGTCTTTAACGTCAAAGATAATTCGGTATTCTCCTTGATCGGCTCTTTTAAAACCATAGCCCTTTAAATCAGACACATCTTGGGCTTTTGGATTTTCACTTAAAGAAATAATTTTTTTAGCTATTTGGCTGGAATGTTTTTTCGGAATTTTCTTTAAAAACTTCCCTACGTCCTTGGCAATATCAATCCTCAGAGCCATTTAATAACTCACTCAAAAGCTCTGCTGATTTTTTCTCGCCCATAAAACCATTTGCTACGGCCTTAGTTGCTTTATCGCCCCAATACTTGTTTTCAAGCTCTTGAAGCCTAGAGTATTCCTCAAATGAAATCACAACCGCTACGCCTCTACCATTACGTTCAATGCTCACAGGCTCTTTGCGTGCGTGTTCAAGCATTAGTCCAAACTCATTCTTTGCTTTAGTTGCGTTCATTTTAAACATACTAACCTCTTTGGTTGTGCAACGTTATCGGCACATTTAACTGGCTTCTTTAGCTAATATAGCTTAGTTAGACATATTAGTCAATAATTTTATAAGTATATGATATTACTAATCAAAATTATAAATTTTAACGTATTTTTCAAGATATTATTACAAGCTTAAATTACTTCTCATGTAGCCAAGCGCTATGACGTGGTGGCTTTTTAGTTTTACTCCACTCCTCAAGCATTTGAGGTGCGACCTCTTTTAAATGTTTCATTTCGTCGGCAGTGCCAACCACACAGGTCAGTTCAAGGCGATGCCCATTAGGATCAAAAAAATAAATGGACCTGATGATTCCATGTTCTGTTATGCCTAATACCTCGAGCCCCTTTTTCTCAAGTTCTTCTTTAGCCTTAACAAGGGCCGCTGAATCTTTAACCTGAAAAGCAATATGCTGAACCCACAACGGTGTGTTGATATCACGGCTCATCTCTTTTTCGCCGGTGATTTCAAAAAATGCTAAAATATTTCCCTGACCTGCATCTAAAAATACATGCATATAAGGATTAGGCTCTTGGGTAGAGGGCACTTTATCCTCTGCAATACAAACCAGAAGCTCCATATTTAAATGTTTTTGGTAAAATTCAACGGTGGCTTTTGCATCTTTGCATCTATAGGCCACGTGGTGTATTTGTTCGATTTTTATCATCTGTCATTCTCCACTTTTAAATATAGCTCCTATAAACAGGCATACAACTGTTCTGTATTATTTAATATAAAAAAAGAGGCTATCTGAAATTAATGTTGAATAATACACCATAAATATTATAAAGAGTGGCTATGAAAAAAATTTCCGTGGTTGGCGCCGGCCTTGCCGGTAGTGAATGCGCCCTTCAATTAGCCAACAAAGGCTTTGAGGTCGTGCTCTATGAAATGCGCGGTGTTAAACCGACACCCGCCCATAAAACAGATCATTTTGCAGAGCTTGTTTGTTCTAATTCTTTTGGCAGCCTTTCTGAGGTTTCCGCCACGGGCCAGCTTAAATGGGAGGCCGAACAAATGGGCTCGTTTATTTTAAAGACCGCTAAAGAATGCGCTGTTCCTGCCGGACAAGCCCTGGGCATAGACCGGGAAGTTTTTGCAGAAAAAATGACCCAGCTTGTTCAAGCTCACCCTAAAATCACAATTAAAAAAGAGGTTGTTTCCTCGCTCGATCAAATTGAAAGACCTGTGGTTATTGCCACAGGACCTTTAACTGATGAAGCTCTGGCTTTTGATTTACAAAAGCATTTCGGCGATGAGTTTCTTTATTTTTTTGATGCTATTGCTCCCATTATCGATGCGGACTCTATCAACACGGAAATTGCATGGAAGGCGGACCGCTACGATAAAGGCACGCCAGATTATTACAACTGCCCTTTAAATAAAGAGCAGTATTTTAATTTTATCGAAGAAGTCAAAAATGCCCGAAAAATTGAACCTAAACATTTTGAAACCACAAATTTTTTTGAAGGTTGCATGCCCATTGAGGTTATGGTTGATCGTGGACCTCAAACGCTAAGATTCGGCCCGATGAAGCCCGTCGGGCTAACCGATCCTAAAACCGGGCGCTATCCGTTTGCGGTCGTGCAATTAAGACAAGATAATAAAGAAGCCACTGCTTACAACATGGTGGGCTTTCAAACACGCATGGCCTATGGCGAGCAAAGCCGGGTTTTTAAAATGATACCCGGTTTGGAAAATGCTGAATTTTTAAAACTCGGTAGTATTCATCGCAATATGTATATTAATTCTCCTAAAAGACTTAATAAAGATCTTTCAAGTAAAAACGACCCTTGGTTATTTTTTGCCGGGCAAATCACTGGTGTTGAGGGTTATTTCGAATCAGCCTGCATAGGGCTTTTAGTGGCGCGATTTATTGAGCAAAAATTGCTTGACCGCCAATTTTCACAGCCCCCACGTGAGACAGCTTTAGGTTCTCTGCTTGAGGCTATCACCGACCCATTCCGAGAAAAAAATTTTCAGCCGACCAATATCAATTTTAGCCTTATCCCCGCCTGGACCGAGCCGATTCAGGATAAAAAAGAAAAAAAGATCAAACAGATACAAAAAGCACAAGAGGCTTTACGTACCTGGATTCAGTGATATACTTATTGGTCTATGTCATCTCAAGTGCCGTCAGGTGGAATTTCAGAATTTTTAATAGAATTAAATGCGGCCGATTCGCTGGTGGCACTATACGAGGCTCACAGCCAGAGTTCAGCCTTAGTTTTTAAAATCGATAATTATCCGAATCCGATTAAAGTGCATATTGAAAATTTTTCTGATAAACGAGTGATCTTGTCAAACAACCTTAACGAGCTCGATTTACCGCCGGATACAGAAGTTTCTATAAAATTTAATGTGGGTACCGAGATTTTCTTTGCCAAAACATTTATAAAAAAACACATGAGTCGTAACTATTTTGATATATCAACTAAGGTTGTTCAGCTCAAACGCCGTAAAGAGCCACGCTACTTGATTCCAAAAAAATGGGCACAAACCGCGAGCATCGTACTAGGTACTATGAAGACAAAAAAAGAACTATTACTTAAATGCAGTGTTGTCGATATTTCTTTTTCGGGTATTCGCCTTGAGATTGCTAATACGCAAACTAATAATCTACATTGTCCAGCCTATAAGCGGGATGATATAATTAAAATAAAATTTCAAGTCTATAAGCGCGCTGAAGTTGAGGCGACTGCAATTATTCGATTCTATATAAATAAACCCGGCATGCCTGCATTTATTGGTCTAGAATTTGCCAATATGACAAACGTACAAAAAGAGCGCGTAAGTAGTATCATTGAAGACATTAGTCTATTTACTACCACTAATAAAAATACGCGCTAAAAAATCAACTAAAATATTTTAAAGACCCCATCAAATCCGTTGGCTAAATCATTCAGCTCTTTATTAATCATAAAGTTGGTGTTGTCGCGAGTTTTAAATATATCGCCAAACTGTCCCCTGAACGTCACTAACTTCTTAGTGGTCGTTGTAATTTTAAGGCCTACTCTATCCAAAGCATTTAAAAGAGTTTCTCGTCTTTCTGGAGTCAGTCTTTTTTCCTGCTTCCAGCGTTTGGCACTGATATCCAGCATGACGGAGTTTTCAGCGCGAAGAGTAGCTGGCGTTTTTCCAATGAAATCATTGATTTTATTTTCGATTTTTCCAGTGGCAATAAGTTGATCTATATTGTCGCGATACTGCTGATTTAAATCAAAGG
>JBBTEQ010000048.1:0-12158 GCA_038042235.1 Bdellovibrionota bacterium
TGTTCTAAGTGAAGCGAAGCCACCTTTTCATCTAAATGCTTAGGTAAACGAGTGATCGCAATTTCTTTGTACTGGCTGGTGTTATTGAATAACTCCATTTGCGCCAAAACCTGATTAGTGAATGAGTTACTCATCACAAATGATGGATGGCCTGTACCGCAACCTAAATTCACTAAGCGGCCTTTGGCTAAAACGATAATCTCTCTGCCATTTTTTAAGGTGTGAATATCAACTTGGGGTTTAACTTCTCTGGCTTTAGAGTTTTTATTAAGCCAAGCCATATCGATTTCGATATCGAAGTGTCCGATATTGCAAACAATGGCGTTGTCTTTCATTTTTGTGAAATGTTTTTCAGTGATGATATCGCAGCAACCAGTCGCCGTAACAAAAATGTCGGCTCTCGTCGCCGCGTCGTCCATTGTAGTCACTTCGAAACCTTCCATAGCTGCTTGTAAGGCACAGATTGGGTCTACTTCAGTAATCAATACGCGAGCGCCTAATCCTAATAATGAACGCGCGCTACCCTTACCTACGTCTCCGAAGCCCGCTACAACTACTGTTTTACCGGCAACCATGACGTCGGTAGCACGTTTAATAGAATCGACTAATGATTCACGGCAACCATAAAGATTGTCGAACTTAGATTTGGTAACTGAATCGTTTACATTGATTGCAGGTACTTTTAGTTTTTTATTCTTTAGCATCACTTCAAGATTATGCACACCAGTTGTGGTTTCCTCAGATAGACCTATAATCTTTTTTAATTCTTTAGCAAAACGTGGCTCGTGCATCATATTAGTTAAATCGCCGCCATCATCTAAAATTAAATTGTAACCTTCAGCGCCCCATCCAGTGATGGTTTGCTCGATACACCAGTTAAATTCTTGCTCAGTTAAACCCTTCCAAGCAAAAACCGGTACGCCAACTGCGGCAATGGCAACGGCTGCATGATCTTGCGTTGAAAAAATATTACAAGAAGACCAACGAACTTTGGCACCAAGATAAATCAAGGTTTCGATCAGCACCGCTGTTTGAATTGTCATATGCAAGCAACCCGCAATTTTAGCGCCTTTTAATGGTTGAGACTTACCGAACTCTTTACGTAAAGCCATTAATCCCGGCATTTCTTTTTCGGCAATTTTAATTTCTTCGCGGCCCCATCTTGCCAGGTCTGCAAATACTTTTGGGTTGTTCATCGCTTCTTTACAAACAGCATAATCAGGTGTTGAGGCATTGGTCGTTGTTTTTGCGTTATTGATAGTTTTTAGAGTAACTGGTTTTTTCATCTTAACTGATCCTTGTGCTGTAGAAGTTCTCATGTATATTCCTTTTTAATTATTTATTGAGCTTACTTTATATAGATAAATATCGATTTTTTCAATCTAATGTTAAAATTTCATACCCAGTGTCAGTTAATAATATCGTGTGCTCGAATTGAGCAGAAAGTTTACCATCTGCTGTTTCGTAATACTTGATTGATGAGCCATGAATAGCTTTTTCAATAAACTTGTCGACTCCCTCATTCACCATGGGCTCAACTGTAAAGCAGGTCCAAGGACGTAGTTTTTCACCCTTACCTTTTTTACCGAAAGCCGGCACAAAGGGATCTGAATGAAACACCCGACCAATGCCGTGCCCACCGATTTCTTTTACTGTTGTGTAGCCTTTACGCGTAACAAACTTATTGGTTTCAAATCCGATATCACCCGTCCACCCTTTAGGGGTAATGGCCTCAATACCGACCATCATAGCCTCATGGGCTGCCTGCACTAAATCTTTGGCTTTTGCTGAAACTTCACCCACTAAAAAAGTTTTTGAAGTGTCGCCAAAAAAGCCGTCCTTTTTAACCGTCACATCTATATTAACGATATCACCCTCTTTAATGACATAATCGCCTGGAAGGCCGTGGCAAACCACTTGATTGGGTGAAATGCAGGTCGACCTTGGGTATCCGTGATAGCCGATACAGGCTGAAACAGCCCCAAGCGACAGCGTGTAGTCGTCAGCTATTTTATCTAATTCTAAAGTTGTTATTCCGGGCTTGATGAATTTTCCGGTGTAGCTCAAAACCTTTGCAGCCATACTGCAAGCTGTGCGCATTTTAAGAATTTCATTTTTATCTAATGGTTTTTGAGACATGGTCGATATCTTAAATTAAAAAACCCCTGAAAGCTAGAAGCAATCAGGGGTTAAATTTTGTTAAGTAAGCTAAACTAGCTTAGCACTAACTTTAAAATTATTTTAAATGCTTAGAAACAAGTTTAGTCATTTCAAACATAGAAACTTGTGCTTTGTTGAAAATTGGCTTCAATTTGTCATCAGCATTGATGTTTCTACGGTTTTTAGCATCTTGAAGATTGTTCTTCTTGATGTAAGCCCATAATTTTTTAACAACTTCAGTACGAGGAAGTGGTGTAGCACCAACGATTGCTGCTAATGTTGTAGAAGGAGTTAAAGCCCTCATGAACGCTGCATTTGGTTTTCTTTTAGCTGCGGCTTTTTTAGGAGCTGTAGCTTTTTTAGCTACTTTAGTAGCTTTCTTTGCAGTGGCTTTTTTAGGAGCCGATTTCTTTGTAGTCGTTTTCTTCTTCGTAGCTTTTTTTGCTTTTGCCATTATATGTCCTCCGTTAAGGTTGGCTTTGTTTTATAATTCTTTAGTCGCTAGACTAAAATCGAATGACCACAGTCTAAGTCAGACTTTTTCTATTTGTCGAGCACTAAAATACAAAATCTTTATTTTTTTTCATTTTATGGCGTTTTTCCCTCTGTTTTAGTGATTTCACCAAATAAATGCAGAGGAAAATTAGTGAAAACACAGAGGAGAATTATAATTTCGCATATCTTTTTCATGGTTCCCCCCTCGAGAAACTAAGTAAAAATAGTATTTTCAGAAGGAAAATCAGTGAAATTATGCAACATTGACTTCACTTTCGGCCTGAAAATGGCTCTACAAAGGCCCATCAATCCCTTGCAGACTCAGCTTTTTTGAAGATCTGCCGATAAGATATTATGCTTAATCTAAGATCATTCTCTGAAATTCTAGAGGAACTGTTGCCACCTAAACAGCACACAAGGGAACAAAACATAGAACAGGAAAGCGATTTAGAACCTTTGGGTTTCAGTCACATTCTGCATATCCTGTCAGAAACACACACGAGCTTCACGACTAAAAATACAACTCAAGCCAGAATAAAAAAGGCTTACCCCTCCCGCCAACAGGTAAAAAAGATGACGAAGCGTCCAAGTCATCTATTAAATGAGGCTCAGCGATCTGCTTTAATGTTGTTAAAGTCCTATTGCCCGCACATTGCTGACAATTTTAACCTTCACGAACTTAAGTCAGCCTATCGCCATTCAGTGCTTAAAACCCACCCTGATCAGGGCGGAAACAGCGAAACTTTTCAACAAGTAAAAAAAAGCTATCAAATTCTGTTCGCCTTAGTTAAAAACTAGGCTGTGAGCCAAACCCCATTATCAACCGATATATTACTTTGTACTTTGAACTCCACGTACCAACATTCTTCATTTGGGCTTAGATATCTTTATGCCAATCTAGGCGAGTTACAAAGCCGCAGTCAAATTATTGAGGGCACAATTAAAGTAAGCCCTCGTAACTTTGTAGAAAAAATAATGAGCCACAACCCCCGTATTATTGGTTTCAGTGTTTATATTTGGAATACTCTTGAAACACTTGAATGCATTAGACTGATAAAAAAGATCTCACCGAGCACCATCCTTGTGCTGGGTGGCCCCGAGATCTCCTATGAAACTGAAACTCAGGAGCATGTCAAATGGGCCGACTATATTATTAAAGGTGAAGCCGATTTTGCCTTCCGTGAGCTCTGCCTTGATATCCTTGTACGTCAGCAAACTCCCTCTGCTCAGATTATTCAAGCCACGCTGCCAGATATTCAACAGATTCGCCTACCCTATGCATTCTATTCAGATGAGGATATCAAAAACCGCGTGATCTATGTTGAGGCCTCGCGAGGCTGTCCGTATAAATGTGAGTACTGCCTTTCTTCTCTGGACAAATCAGTACGTAGTTTTGATTTAGACCTATTTTTAGCAGATATGAAAGTATTGCTGAATAGGGGTGTTCGAACTTTTAAGTTTGTCGATCGCACCTTTAATTTGTCTGTGGCGGTCTCAACAAAAATATTAAAATTCTTTTTAGAGCATATTGAACTTGGTCTGTTTTTACACTTTGAACTGGTACCCGATCGTCTACCAATAGAAATCAGAGACTTAATAAAACTATTCCCAGCGGGCAGTCTGCAGTTTGAAGTGGGAATTCAAACTTTAAACCCGATTGTTGCCAAAAACATTTCACGCAACAACAACCTTATTAAAGTTGAAGAAAACTTCAAATATATAACCGAACACACTCATGTGCATACCCACGCTGACCTGATTGTGGGACTTCCGGGTGAAACACTAGAAAGTTTTGCGGCGGGCTTTGATCAGCTCGCACGTTACGGACCCGACGAGATACAGGTAGGAATACTTAAAAGACTCAAAGGAACGCCTATTGCGCGCCATGAGGCCGGTTTTAAAATGTTATATTCAGAGGCCCCGCCCTATCAGATTATTTCAACCTCGACGATGGATTATGTTAGCTTACAAAAAATGAATCGCTTTGCGAAATTCTGGGATTTATACGCCAACAGCGGTGAATTCAAAAATTTTATAATGTGGCTTAAAGAATCTTCTGAAGCTTCGCCACGGGCATCTTACTTTTATCAATTTTTTGAGTTCAGTGAATACCTCTCTTCTAACTTCAGTGATACGCACAGTTTATCGCTCATCAGCCTTGCCAAAGAAGCTTGGTCGTTTATGATTTTATGTGGGTTAACAGAATCTGAGTCCAATGAAATAATCCTAAAGGACTACTGCTTCGGAAATAAACGTCGTGATGTTCCAGTGTTTATTAAAAATCAAACTGGCTCGAAGTTGTCTTCAGAGCCAGTGTTAGATAAATCTCTTAACTCATTTAATGTTCGGCAATTAAAACATCTCAATTAATTTAAAATATGTTATTTGTTAGCATCCGGAATTAATGGAACTTTAACTGTAGCACCGGATTTATCGACAGCAACAACCTGTCCGTAGAATGATACTATTTTTTCGATCTTAGAGTCATTCATTAAAATCAATCGTCCACCTGAGCGGCTTAATGATTTAACAGTTAGTCCACAAAGTGTTAGCTTGCCATAAGAATTGTTAATCAAATCAACTACGGTGTTTCCGTTAAAATCTCTTTTTGTTAGCACGTGTTTACCACGTAATCCCACAACTGATTTATAGTCATCAGAAATAACTCGAGCGTTATTAGACTCTAAATTCGATTGGCACTTAAGCTTAGCCTCGGCCCTTTCACGAGCTATACTCGCAGCACATTCTAGAGGATCTTCTCCATCATCACATTTCATCTTACATTTATTAAGCTCTATGTTTTCACATTGATCTATAGCATCAGCGATTTCACATTCACGTTTGGCATCTGCGACATCTTTATCTGTGTCGTCATCTTCAACTTGCGTTGATCCATCCTGCATTGATACCGGAACATCATCACCTAATTGACTAGATTTAGAGGAGCTTTGCTCTAAACCTGTTGGCGCAAAGTCTTGTTTTCCGCAATTCTGAAAGAATAACATCAGTGGTAAGCCGACAATACCTATTAAAGCAACAACGCTTAGATTCCTGTTCATATTACCCCCCACGAGTATTACAGACTATCATGCAAAGCCTATTCCAGCAATATTACCACCTTAAAGCGGTCTAGGTTCAATTACAGGCTAAAGCCTTGGCGAACTTTTAGATTATGTCTAAAAAATCTTCGACTCAAAATGATACAAAGCTGGCCACCGATTTGCTTATCACTGTTATAACGTAAACCAGAACGCTTACAGACGAGGAAGCTATGATTCAATCTTTAGTTATTACAGGACTGTCTACGATATTTACACTACTTTTAGGCTCAAGCTGGGCTCAGGCACAGATCCTAGGGCCTTCCGCGGCCGAAGTTAAATTCAGCTACACCACCAGCTTTGAGGCACCTGAGGATAATGAAGAAGGCAGTGATGAGGCTTTAGCCGAGTTGCATGCATCTCATATATTTGGTATTTTTTCCTCGCCAACTCTAATTGCAAAATACATTGGTGCGAATGACGTGTCTGGCGGTTTAGGCGGCCCTCGTACGCAAATGAAAATCAAAATTCTATCTTCAAGAACAGCAAATGGATTAATAAGCATTAAATACTCTAACTCTGGCAAAATGATTTTAAATAAAGTAGCCGCAAAGAAAATATTAGCTCAAGGCTCTTTAGTACTGCCGATGCCTGCAAACCCTTACGAAATTTATGATAAAAAATGCACCGATGATCATTATACTGAATTCGGTGACTTCTGGTATTTTTATGACCCCTTCCGTGCAGGTTGTGAACACTTAAGCCAGTCTCCAATGGCAGTTAATGTTAATCTAAAAATTACCCCTTCAGAATTCAAAAAATTACAAGTCACGCCTAAGTTACCAACTTTGCGTGGCAATAATGGCAACGGTGATTTATTTTCAATATACATCATCAGTGGCTACGATGAAAAAGCTAATAAAAGCGATGTCGGCTATAGAGGCTTTAAAGAAATTCAAGATGAACTTAAACAACGTGGATTTGGTATCAGCAGAAAGCGCCCTAATACCAATACACCTTTAAATATCTATACTAAAACCATTACTCTTGATAACGGTAAATCAATTGAGATTGAAATCAATCACCTGCTTGTGAGTACCGATATCGGTATTAAATCAAATGTCTTTGCTAAGTTTTTCAAAGAAGCTGTGAGCGTAGCTGACGTTATTGTTTATGGCGGCCATTCTGGGCTGGGCGGTAACTTAGACATTCCGTCACTTGAAGAGAAGGCCGGCAAGTTCAAATTCAATTCTAAAAAGAATCAGATCTTCTTTTTTGACTCTTGCTCAAGCTACTCTTACTACCTTGAACACTTTGCCGTTGAAAAAACTAAAGCTAAAATTGATATCATGTCCAATGGACTTTCGAGCCTATTTGGCACCTCAACTGTCGTCTTATTTGCTTTCCTTGATCACTTATTTTCAACCAGCAGCAAAGATGTGCCATGGATGACAATATTATCCGATATGGAAAATACTTTGGGTGGCGATACCTATTTGCTCAATGTTGGCGGGATTTAGTTTAACATTCTAAATCTTACACGCTTCGGAGCCGAATCTTCTCCCATACGCTTTTTACGATCGGCTTCGTACTCACTGAAACAACCTGGATAGAAGTAAATTTTTGAATCCCCTTCAAAGGCCATGGTGTGAGTACAGACGCGATCTAAAAACCAGCGATCATGGGAAATTACAATTGCAGATCCACCAAAACCATTCAGCGCTTCTTCTAATGCCCGCATGGTATTAACGTCTAGATCATTGGTGGGCTCATCCAGCAATAATAAATTTGCGCCTTCTTTTAAAATTTTAGCTAGGTTCACGCGGTTTCTTTCTCCGCCTGAAAGTGTTCCAACTTTTTTCTGCTGATCCGTTCCTGAAAAATTAAACCAGCTCACATATTGTCTGGCGTTAACTTCACGGCCACCTAATTGAATCACATCTTGACCGCCCGAAAGCTCTTCATAAATAGATTTATTAGCATCTAAAGTTTCGCGAGTTTGATCAACATAGGCAATCTTGACGGTTTCACCGACTTTAAAGCTGCCACTATCAGGTTTTTCTTTTCCGGTGATCATACGGAATAAGGTCGATTTACCCACGCCATTAGGTCCAATAACTCCAACGATGGCTCCCTTTGGAATACTAAAATCAACTCCATCAAGTAATACTCTTTTATCATAGCCTTTAGTTACGCCTTGAGATTCGATCACCACATTACCTAAACGTGGTCCCGGTGGAATATAAATAGTCATCTCTTGAAGTTTTTCAGCCGAAGGTTCTTTTAGTAAAGTTTCGTAAGCGTCAATTCTCGCCTTCGACTTCGATTGACGGGCTTTGGCTCCTTGACGAATCCACTCTAATTCTCTTTCAAGTGTTTTGGCTTTTTTAGAACTCTCTTTTTGTTCGCTGGCTAAACGTTTATCTTTTTGCTCAAGCCAAGATGTATAATTACCTTTCCACGGAATACCCTCACCGCGATCTAATTCTAAAATCCAACCGGCCACATTATCTAAAAAATAGCGATCATGTGTAACCGCAATAACTGTTCCGGGGAATTTTGCTAAGTATTGTTCTAACCATCCAACCGATTCCGCATCCAAGTGATTCGTTGGCTCATCCAGTAACAAAATATCAGGGCTACTCATGATCAAACGCGCTAAAGCCACGCGACGTTTTTCACCACCCGATAAGTGGGCTACAGCAGAATCACCATCTGGACATCTTAAAGCATCAATCACCAGCTCGATTTTCTGGTCTACTTCCCAACCGCCAAGAGCTTCGATTTTTTCCTGAAGTTCTCCTTGCTTTTCGATCATCTTATTCATTTCATCAGGGTCAAGATCCGGATCAGAAAATTTCTCATTGATCGCATTATAATCTTTCATCAATTTGGGAAGATCGCCCATCTGAGAAAAAATATTGTCCCGTACAGTTAAAGTTTCATCTAACTTCGGTTCTTGTTCAAGATAACCGACTTTCATTTTTTTTGCCGGGAAAGCTTCCCCTAAAAATTCTGTATCAACTCCCGCCATAATTTTTAGCAAAGAAGATTTTCCCGAGCCATTCAAACCCAAGACACCGATTTTTGCGCCATAGAAATAACTTAAATAAATATCTTTTAAAACAAAACGATTCGGTGGATAAACTTTAGAAACGCCCTTCATTGTATAAATAA
The DNA here is from genome assembly GCA_038042235.1 of Bdellovibrionota bacterium. Lineage (GTDB taxonomy): Bacteria > Bdellovibrionota > Bdellovibrionia > Bdellovibrionales > Bdellovibrionaceae > Pseudobdellovibrio. The sequence goes on from JBBTEQ010000048.1 coordinate 8,871, forward strand.
TATCTTGTGACATAAACACCTCAAATTTTAATTGAATTCTTTAGGAGCTGACAGTAGCATTACACTCATTAATGAGCAACCTGATAGGCACCAAAAAACTGCAGCAAAAACGCTGGTCTTTTATTCAAAATGACCTGACAAAAGCTATAAATACCTGGGAAGAACTCGAAAAGTCTAAGGTCGGACTAAGTCCTGACCAAGAGCAGCTTATTAAAATCAAAAGCCTAATCGCACAGTTAAAAGAAAAACTGGAACAGTTTTAGGTAGCTTTAGGTTTTAGATAGCTGGCACTTTTTATTTTTTTTGCTGTTTTTTTCTATCTTTTACTCTCTTAATCCCGATGTTTGGCGTCGGCACGCTGTACCAAGGGGCAACATCGGGATTAGATGCTTAGAGATTAAAAGTTAAGGGATTACATGTAAGGGATTAAATAACAAAAAGAAATCGCTCCCGTGAAACTAAGTTTCTTCAGGCGAACGAGCTTTAATCTCAAGGGCATGTAACCCAGAACTAAACTCATCTTTTAATAAATTCATAACCAGGCGTTGACGATCGATACGTGATTGGCCCTCAAATAATGGGCTTACAATAATCAGTTTATAATGGGTTTCACCGGTAAAACCAGCGCTTCCCAAATGTTCAACATGACTTGCATGTTTTTGGCTGTCATTAATTAATTCTAACTTAAGAGGATTCAGGGGCTTCATCGCCTCTAAAATTCTTTGATCACGGCTCATTTTATAATTTTGTTTTTAATGCTCTGGATTTGAGACTTGGCAATCTCAAAACCCATTTTAGCTATTGAGAAAACACCTTTTTCTTCAAGTTTTTTTTCTACATCTTTGGCTTTTTGTAAAGCCTGTGAAGCCACAATACCAGCTACTGGGTGAGTAATACCTAAATCTGTAAAATCACCTTCGTGCTTCCAATCCGTGGCCACTTTTTCGGCTATTTCAAAAGACTTAGGAGCTTTGGACCTGATCAGCTCACTATAGGGAAACTCGATAGTGACTTTTTCTTTTTCTGTATTATTTTCACTGCTTTCATCAACTGGCTTTTCATTTTCGTCCGAATTGTTATTTTCATTGTCTTGAATCATATGAACCTCTATAGGATTATCCTAGCATGATAAAAATCCTAGAGGAAAATAAATTTTTCATGGTTTTATATAAACCTGAAGCCTACAGCGTCCACAACCAAAGCCCATCGGTTGTGGAGTACCTTAAAAAGGCCAATAAACACGTACATTTTGTTAATCGCCTTGACCAAGAGACCTCGGGCCTGATGATTGTTGCCAAATCCCCTGAAAATCACGAATTACTGGCCGAATCTTTAGAAAATGGTCAGAAGTTTTATCGAGCCTTATTACGCGGCGCCTGGGATAAGCCTGAAAAAAACCTATTATGGTCGTGGCCGATTACCGACAAGGCCGAAGGTCGGCAGAACCCAAAAGGTATAAGTGCTGAACGCCAAGAAGCCCAGACAAAAGTTGAAGTCTTGCGTACTAATAAGTTTTTTACTGAGGTTTATATTGAACTTATGACTGGGCGTCAGCACCAGATTAGAAAACATGCGGCTATCGCTAAACATCCAATCGTTGGCGATTCAAGATACGGCGATAAAAAATATAATGATAATATCGCCAAGCTCTACTCAATTAAACGAATGCATTTACACGCCGAAAAACTGGTTTTTACTTTTGAAAATAAAAATTATAACTTTGAGCTCAAATACAGCGATAAAGTTAATCTAAACAGTTTTTTTGTTTCCTAACTTTTACTACTGGCTAACTTCTTTAAAAAATCACTCACGAGACTATCACGCGCGGCACCTGAGACTGGCCGCGAACCATGTTCATAAAAATCATAAATGTTTTTAGAACAATCCGATAAAAACCTGGAGGCAAAAACCGGTTTAATCTGCCCCATTTTCTTTCGTTGACGACAATAGGTTAGAACTAGTTTTTTCTGAGCTCGGGTGATCCCCACATAAAATAAACGTCTTTCCTCGTCGATATCTCCGCCCAGGCGTTTATGCGGCAGCAAATCTTCTTCAATACCCACAAGCAACACAATGGGAAACTCGAGGCCTTTAGACGCATGAATTGTCATCAACTGGACCTGATTTTTTTCCACATCTTCGCTGGTGTCATCACGTAACGTCATGGCATCAATAAAATCTTTTAACACTGGCAGGCTGGGCTCGCGCTTATTAACGAAGGATTCAATTATTCGCCCGACAATTTCAACCACTTGCCATTTTTTTTCAAAAACATTTCCTTCTGGCGATTGCTGCGAAAGGTAATCTCGATAGCCCGACTCACGCACTAAAAAAAGAAATCTTTCAGAAATCGTTTTACCGGCACTTTCATCTTCTAATAATCTTTGCGGAAAAACCCATAACCACTTGTGTAATGCATCAATAGACTCACCGGTTTTATCAGGAACACCAGCCGCTTTCCATTTTTGACAGGAGGTCATAAAATCACAATTATTTTTTTCAGCATAATCAGTTAATTTATCAAGAGTCGTTTCTCCTATACCGCGTGGTGGAGTATTAATAATGCGTCTCAAACTGACTTCGTCGGGCCAAATTGATTGCTTGATGTAAGACAGCCAGTCTTTGGCCTCTTTGCGATCAAAGATCGAAGTTCCACCAGAAATAGCATAAGGAATTTGTGCTCTTCTGAAGGCCGATTCAATAAAACCACCCTGAGTATTAGAACGATACAAAATCGCGATATTTGCAAATTGGTAATTTTGCGCTCTAAAATTTTGTATCTCACGAACTACAAAATCGGCTTCTTCATCTTCATTTTCTAAAACAAAAACTTCAGGTTTTTCGTCTGATTTATCAAACTTTGTTGATTTTAAAATTTTTCCATGGCGTTTAGAATTTTTAGAAATAACCGCGTTGCCTAAATCCAGAATACTTGAAACTGACCTATAGTTTTTTTCAAGTTTAACAACGGCACATTTATCGAAGTTATGAGGGAAATTTAAAATATTACTGATTTCAGCTCCACGCCAACCGTAAATCGACTGATCATCATCACCCACCACTGTTAAATTTTTATGAGTCGCAGATAAGGCTTCAATTAGTTTCATCTGCTCTAAATTAGTGTCCTGAAATTCATCGACCATAATCTGCGAGAAATGCTTTTGCACTCCGGCCAAAACTTCAGGATAATTTTTAAAAAGCCTCAGCGGTTCTAATAATAAGCCTTCGAAATCGGTAACACCTAAAGTTTTTAATTTCTTTTCGTATTTGGGTGCTAAAACCTCTGCT
>JBBTEQ010000049.1:0-5509 GCA_038042235.1 Bdellovibrionota bacterium
GATGCCGGCAGATTTCAGAGCGGCGCAGATTTTTGTAACCTATTTTGCTCCGACGCAAACCGATGATAAAGTGGTTGATCTTGCTGAAGTTCTGCAAGGTTGGGCAAAAGATATTCAAGATGAAATTGCCCATGTATTGAAGATGCGTTATTGCCCGAAGCTTACATTTTTTAATGATGAAACAACCGAAAAAATTCTGAAAGTCGAAAGAACTCTGGCGGAAATTGCTAAAGATCCGCTACTGGCGCAACACATAGATGAGGATATTGATTGAACGGGTTACTTTTAATTAATAAACCCGCAGGGCTCACCAGCCATGATGTTGTTGCTCGAATTCGCCGGATTTTAAAAATTAAAGAAGTCGGGCATTCCGGCACGCTGGACCCTTTAGCCACAGGTCTTATGGTGTTACTTATTGGTGAAGCCACCAAACTAAGTTCGTATGTAACTGAGGGTGATAAATCCTACGAAGTGGGTTTTAAGTTGGGCGTAACAACTGACACTTTAGATATCACCGGACAACTTTTAACTGAAAAACAAGTATTATGCTCTGCTATCGAAATTGAAAATCTGGCGCTACAGTTAATGGGAGAGTTTGAATTACCTATACCGATGTTCTCGGCAAAAAAAATTGATGGAAAAAAACTTTACGAATATGCCCGCGAGGGTGAGATTATAGTACAGCCGAAAAAAGTTATGAAATTTTGGAACGTAACAAAAGTTACACCCACGCAGTTTCATCTGCATTGTTCGAAGGGCAGTTTTGTTCGCTCTTGGGTGCAACTATTAGGTGAAAGGCTTGGCTCAGGCGCAGCCCTATCTAGTCTTAAGAGAACCAGTTCTCACAAATATAGTCTAAATGATGCCTGTACTTTAGAGGAGCTAGAATCTATGGAAGCTCAAGAGATAGGCACAAGATTAGTAGCTTTAGATCAGGCTCTAGAGGGCCTTAAATCCATCAGGATTAAAGGGCAGGATGCTGTTTTGATGAGAAATGGTCAAATTAGCCACTCATTACGCACTCAATTGATTACAAAATTTAACCCTGAACTTGATGAGATCATACAGATTTTACCCGAAGAAAAGGGCAAGTTGCTGGCGTTGATCGGACTTGAAAAAGGCCAAGGATTTAAGATTAAACGGGTTTTTAACTATTGAAAAAGCTTGAACATTTCAGATTACATTGTTAAATAATTGAGCTTCTGTCTTTGGTATCGTCAGCCATGACGTTATTGAGGATTTAACCCGTCGCTGATTATATTAAATACATCTCAGCTGACTACACACTAGGAGAACGTTAATGGCCGTCACAAAAGAACAAAAAGCAGGAATTCTTAAAAAATTCAAAACCGCAGATTTAGACACAGGCTCACCTGAAGTACAGGTTGCATTATTAACTGCTAGAATCAACGAAATGTCTGGACACTTCGGAACACACAAAAAAGATAACCACGGACGACAAGGTCTTATCCGTTGTGTTAATCAACGTCGTAAATTATTAGATTACTTGAAGTCCAGAGATCATGGCCGATATGAAAAACTAATCGCGGCACTTGATATCCGTAAATAATAAAATTTTTTGTAAGTTTGAAGGCCCTTAGCGGGCCTTCAAGTTTTTAGAATAACATTAATTCAACTCACATTCTTAAGCCCGTGCACACCTTAAAGGAGTCAAATGGTTAACACAGTCACTACAACAATAGCAGGACAGCAAATTAAAATTGAAACAGGTCGTATGGCGAAACAAGCCGATGGATCAGTATTAGTTAGTTCAGGAAACAACGTGGTTTTAGTTACAGCGGTTTCAAGCCGTCAGGCAAAACCGGATCAGGGATTTTTTCCTCTGTCTGTTGAGTTCATTGAAAAATTTTATGCAGCTGGAAAAATACCAGGTGGATATTTTAAACGCGAAGCTAAGCCTTCAAATGATTCAGTTTTAAGTGCGCGAATGATTGATCGTCCAATACGTCCATTGTTTCCGGAAGGCTACTTAAATGACACTCAGGTTGTTGCGACAATATTAAGTTGTGATGGAGCATTTCCATTAGATGTTTTAGCTTCAGTGGGAGCCTCAGCTGCATTACATATTTCAGATATCCCTTTTGCAGGGCCTACCGCTTCATGCCAAGTGGGACGTGTTGACGGACAGTTTATTGCAAATCCTAATCCAGAACAACAAGCTAAATCCGATATGGATATTATTGTTTCTGGAACTAAAAATGGCCTATTGATGGTTGAAGGTGAAGCTCAATTTATAACTGAAGCGGATGCATTAGCAGCATTAAAATTTGGACATCAATCTTTGATGCCATTATTGCAGATTCAAGATGAATTGCGCGAAAAAACTGGATCAGTTGCTAAGCGTGCATTTGTTCCTGCGCTAATTGATGCTGATTTTAAAACAACGGCTGAAAATTTATTAAAACCATTAATTGAAAAAGCATTAGCAATGCGAGTTAAGCAAGACCGCTATACAGCGTTTGATACTGCTAAAGCGACAGCTAAAGAAACACTTACCAAAGTTATCACTGACGAAAAACTAAGAGTTCAACGGGATAAAGAACTTTCAACAATTGTTGAAGATGTTAAGTATAAAGTGGCTCGCGCGATGATTTTAGACAAAGGCTCAAGAATTGACGGTCGTGATTTAAAAACCGTACGCCCGATAGCCTGTGAAGTTGGATTTTTACCGAGAGCGCATGGTTCAGGATTATTTACACGTGGTGAAACTCAATGTTTAGGAACTGTTACATTAGGAACGGCAGACGATGAGCAATCAATCGAATCTTTAACTGGTATGTCTAAAAAGAAATTTTTATTACATTATAATTTCCCTCCCTATTCAGTTGGTGAAGTTGGTCGCTTCAGTGGCCAAGGACGTCGTGAAATCGGTCATGGAAAACTTGCCGAAAGAGCTATTAAAGCTGTAATTCCAGGACATGTTGAGTTTCCTTATACAATTCGCGTTGTCGGTGAAGTTTTAGAAAGTAATGGATCTAGTTCTATGGGAACAGTTTGTGCTGCCACTCATGCTTTACTTGATGCCGGTGTTAAGATTAAGGCCAATGTTGCTGGTATTGCGATGGGCCTCATTAAAGAAAACGATCGTGTAGCTGTATTAACTGATATTTTAGGTGATGAAGATCATCTGGGCGATATGGACTTTAAAGTTGCGGGCACCTCTACCGGTATTACGGCTTTACAGATGGATATTAAAATAGACTCTGTAAGTTTTGCGGTGATGGAAACAGCATTAAATCAAGCTCGTGATGGTCGATTATTTATTTTGGGTGAAATGGAAAAAGTAATGAAAACACCTCGTGGTGAGCTTTCAGAATTCGCTCCAAGAATTGAAACCATTAAGATTAAGCCGGACAAAATCCGAGAAGTTATCGGTTCTGGTGGTAAAGTTATCCGCAGTATCACTGAACAAACAGGTGTTAAGATTGAAATTCAAGATGACGGTACAATTAATATTGCATCGGCTGATCCACTTGCAACTAAAAGAGCAATTGCGATGATTGAAGCCATTTGTGCAGAAGCAGAAGTTGGCAAAACTTATAGCGGAAAAGTTATGAAAATTGCTGAATTCGGTGCCTTTGTAGAAATATTACCGAACACGCAGGGACTTTTACATATTTCAGAAATCGCCAACGAAAGAGTTCGTCAAGTTACAGACGTACTTAAAGAGGGTGAAGTGATTGACGTTAAAGTTTTAGAGGTTGATCGCGCAGGTCGTATTAAGTTATCTAGAAAAGCCTTGCTAACACAGTAGCTTTTTAATTAACACTCATGAGCGCATATAAAAAATCTGTATTATCTAATGGAGTGAGGGTTGTTACTGAACAACATCCGCACTCCAAGTCTGTGTCCATTGGTGTTTGGGTTTTAACCGGCACTCGGGATGAGGCGCCGGATGAGGTGGGCTTATCTCATTTTGTAGAACATCTTGTGTTTAAGGGTACTAAAACGCGTAATGCCTATCAGATTGCAAAATCACTAGAATCCATCGGTGGAGATTTAAATGCGTACACCACTCGCGAATACACCAACTACCATTGCCTGGTTTTAAGAGAAGATTGGAAAATTGGCTTAGAAGTTCTGTCTGACCTTGTTTGTAATATGAAGATTTCAAAAAAAGATTTCGAATTAGAGAAAAAAGTTATTTTGCAAGAGATTGCGATGAGCGATGATACTCCGGAAGAATTAATTTACGATTATTTTTTTGAGGGAATTTATAAAAATCACCCATTAGGGCGCCAGATTTTGGGTTTGAGTTCGACCATTGAAAAAATGACTCAGAAAAAAGTTTTTGAATTTTATAAACACTTTTATCAGGGACAAAACTTAATAATAAGTGCAGCGGGTCCGGTGGATCATGATCAGTTTGTAATTCAATGTCAGAAGCATTTTAAAACTCGTAAAAAATTTACTGGTGTTTCTGCCCGCAGGTCTCCGCGCTGGAAAACTCATCGTAAAATTTATGAACGTGAGATGGAACAGGCACATATTTTAGTTGGTTTTCCTTCAACTAGCTTTAATGACAAGCAAAGATTTGAAGCATTTATTTTGAATGCCCTTTTGGGTGGTGGAATGACCTCAAGGCTTTATCAGGCTATTCGTGAAAAACAGGGCTTAGCGTATACAGTTTTTTCTAGTTTAAATACTAATGTCGATTCAGGAAATATTTCAGTTTATGCAGGTACGGATTCTAAAAATGTTAAAAAAGTTATTCAGATTATCGCAGCGGAACTACTGAAAATTAAAAAACAAGGAATTAACGCCCGCGATATTAATTTATTCAAGACCCAGGTTCGCGGACAATTGTTAATGGGCTCAGATGAAATAGAAAACCGAATGGCATCATTAGGTGTTAACGAAATGGTTTTTGAAAAATATAAATCTGTGGATGAGGTTATTACTGAAATGAACAAAGTGACTGAGTCTTCGATGAAAGAGTATATCAAAAACTATTTAGATTTAAATAAAATATCAGTGGTTTTGGTTGGACCTAATTTGGCTGAACATACCGACTGGCTAAATAAGCTTAATTTTACGAAGTAATTTTTATTTTTAATTATTGTTTGTGAGGTGTGTATGAATTTGAAAATTAAAACATGGGCGCATTATAAAGGTGAACTGCCGGTTTATCAATCAGCTGGTGCCAGCGGCTTTGATGTTCGGGCTCAGCTTGAAGGTAAAACTTTAACTCTAAAAAAAGGCGAGCGCGCTTTAGTGCCGACGGCCTTATCTTTTGAAATTCCATTGGGTTACGAAATTCAGGCCCGTCCACGCAGTGGCTGGGCGGCAAAACAGGGTTTAACATTACTTAATACTCCTGGAACTATTGATGCGGACTACCGCGGCGAAGTGAAGGTCATTTTAATTAATTTAGGCCAAGAAGATTTGGTGATTCAAGATCAGGATCGCTGTGCCCAATTTGTGATTGCACCAATATATCAGGCTCAGTTTGAACTGGTGAATGAGCTCGAAAATACCGAACGTGGTG
>JBBTEQ010000049.1:5519-43612 GCA_038042235.1 Bdellovibrionota bacterium
ACGTGGTGTAGGTGGTTTTGGCTCGACGGGAAAAGCTTAGATTTAAAATTTTAGACGCTATGCAGATCAAAAAGGGAACCCTGTTACCTAAGTCAGTTTATTCGAAATCCAAGTTAACAGAACTAATGAAAATAAAACGCCGACTACTTTATAAGCCTTCTTTTTTTCAACTGAAAAGTTATCACAGAGGCCAACGATAACAAGTACGGAAGCAAAAGCAAAACCGATGATTGAGACAAATGAAAAATACTCTGAAATAGTCTGAAATAAGTAAAATGGAATTGAGGCTAGAACAACTAAAGTAAAAATTTTTCTGAAATTCTCGGTTCGATTTTCAATAAATTGAAAGTAATAGTACAAAAACAAACTCATTGTAAGTGCAGCTGCCGTTGATACCAGAGGCATCAGAAACAGACCAAAAGCTACACGGTAAAAATTAAATTTAAGTAGACCCGCTAAAACGCCGGAAACAATAGATAAAAGAATATGCACTACAAATAATGACGACCAATTCCAATCAGGTAAGTGGGAAATTTTTTGTACGGGATGTTTTATGTAATCTATTAGAAAATGTATCAAGGCATTTAAATCAACACCATATTTTTTGTTGGGGCTTACATCTCGCATATAGCTTCATTCTCTGCAAGTTCAATACAGTGGTCAAGAAAACGATCATAAAATTCAGTGCTTTTATCCTGTAGAGTTTCATTATAGGGGTCAGTGATAGCTCCTAAAGCCTGGCAAAAGAGTTTATGTGCCCGGTATGACAGTGGTTCATTTAACATTTTATTTGATGGGTTCAGTATTTCTGTGGTTAGGGTAAATGTGGAGTTCTGATAATCTTTGAGTGGTCCTGAAAGCTCTTTGTGGGATTGACGACTTAATACAAAATGAAATTGTTGGTATTTTTGCTGTTTTAACCACTTCGTCAGATATTCTTTTCGATAACTTGAGCGAAAGGGCATGGCTGGGGACAGGACCATATAACCATGGGCCGCAATGAAAGTTTGTAACTGCTCGCCTAGTTTTTCGTAAAAAAATAAACTGCGAGTTCCGGTAATAAACACCAAGGGGTATTTGGTCAGTAGGCAGTTAGGTCTAAGGACGAGGTTATCGTTATTCATAATGTCTAGAATAGAAAAAAAACCAGAAATTTGGCAAACTGTAGTTATGATATCTGAAAGAAAATCCTGTTATTGTGCCTTTTGTAAAGTTGTGCGAAAAGTCTATACGAATAAGCATATGAGCTTAATCGATGTATTTAGTTTGGTTTTGTTCGGAATCTTACTTACTTATGTCGTATATAAAACCTTAGACCCTCGTGGGCTATTTTTTATAGGTATTTTACTGGTTATTGGAGAAGCCTTTGCGCAAATGAAGTGGCGTACCTCGATGGTCTGCCGTAATTGTGGGTTTGACCCAGTAATTTATGTTCGCAGCCCAGAGCAGGCGGGGCTTAAAATTAGAGCATTTTTGGATAAACGACCCGAATCCCCCGCTCATTTATTACGCCCTCCAGTGACTTTGCCTGTTAAAAAAGAAAAATCAACAAAAGGCAAAAATCTTTCTTTAAAAATGTAGTGTGTTTCAACTATAATCTTTGCTGTGAAAATCGAGCGAAATTACGTTTTAAAACAGCTGTGTATTTTGGGCCTTTTACTACATTGTAATTTTTCATGGGCCACGCAAAAAGCCAAAATAGTCAGCCCCGATGTTGATATATATGCTCAGTCTGATTTTGATTCTGAAATTATTGCAACTGTAAATGAAGGTGAAACATATTCGATTTCAGATAAAACCTTTGGCCCATTTTATCGTATAAAACTGAAAAACGGAAAAATCGGCTACGTTGTTGATTATGAATTGGATATTGAAGGAAAAGGTCGCTTTAAAGAAAAAGACTTGGATGTACTTTTATACGAAGATGCAATGAAAGTAAAACCTGCGGGTGTCTCGAAACAAGATAAGGATGAGGAAGAGGCCGTGTTCGGCGGCACCTATGCTGGTCCAACACTGCAATTAATTAATTTTCGTGAAAATACTCTGGGTTCAGATCAAGTAGATGATTTGCTAGCCGTAGGTTACAAAGTAGTTGGAGATAGGGCTTGGAGTGTATTAGTCACGACTAAGGTTCCTAAATACTACGCCGCAAAAACCGGTGGTACAGCTAAGGGTGCAAAGTTTTTTGCTGATGTGGGTTTTTCGAATAATGTAGTTGATCTTGGCCGTTCAGCTATTAGATTTTCAGGAACTCTCTTTACTCAAGTTTCACTATTGCAGCTTGAGACCACAACTCGAAAGTATGATTTGCATGATGTTACATTGGGATTGGCTTTAGAAGTTGGCTGGTTGGTTGTAATAAAAAGTAGTGCAATTGATATCGCAGTAAAATTTTATTTTGATAAAACTAATTATACGGGTTTAGGCTTGTCCTATTTATTTTAAAGTATGAGGGAGTCGTTGTGATACAAGTATTATCTTCAGAAATTATTAATCAAATCGCCGCCGGTGAAGTGGTTGAACGTCCATCTCATTTAGTTAAAGAGTTAGTTGAAAACAGTCTCGATGCAGGAAGTGATGAGATTAGCATCGAGATTTCTGAAGGTGGTCGATCTATACGAGTGCTGGACAACGGAAATGGTATAGTTTCTCATGATTTAGAAAAAGCCCTACAAAGACATGCCACCAGTAAAATAACTAAAACCGATGATTTATGGAATTTACACACCTTCGGATTTCGTGGCGAAGCTTTAGCCAGTGCCGCCGCTGTTTCAACAATGACATTGAAAAGTTATGAAAAAAATGAAAAAAAATCATCTCAAATTGAATCTAAATTTGGAGTTTTGTCGGCCATTAAGCCCAGTTCTGGAACTCAGGGAACAGAAATAAAAATTGAAGATCTTTTTGAGAATGTTCCGGCTCGGCTTAAATTTTTAAAATCAGAAACAAGCGAAACAACTCAGATTAAAACTGTTATAAAGGCTTTAGCCTTAGCGCAACCACAGGTTGAATTCAGGCTCATTAGCAATGGCGATCTTCTACTGTATTATCCAAAAAGAACTGACCAGCGAACTCAAAAAATTGATCGAGTCCGTGATGTTCTTGAAAAAAAAGAATTATTTGAAGCCCAAGGAAACAATGCGGGATTCAAGTGTCATTTGGTTTTTTCATCTCCGCATGAAGTGGCTAAAACATCCAGACAAATTTGGATTTTTGTACAGAACAGATGGGTGCAGGATCGGGCGATTCAAACGGCAGTTATGGATGCCTATAGAAGTTTACTGATGCACGGGGAGTATCCTTATGTTGTCGTATACCTGGACTGTAAGCCAGATGAAATTGATGTGAACATCCATCCCACAAAATCACAAATTAAATTTCAGGATGCGTCCACCGCCTTTAAAACAGTTCACACAACTTTAAGACATGCGCTTGAAAAAGCGCCATGGCTTGGAGATTACCAAAGTGCGGGCCCAATTCAGACTACGCAGAGTCTTGCGCAGAATCTAAAATTATTTGATCAAAGTATTAGCCCCACTCAGTTTAAGAGTAAAGATTTCAACTTCAGCCAGCCGGATATATCTATTCAGAATATTGCTGATCTTAAAGTGAGGCCAGCTGATGTTGCAAAACCACTTGTTGAAAGCTACTGGTCATCTTTACAAGTTATCGGACAAATCAATTTAACCTATATAGTTTGTCAAAAAGAAGATCGCATGGTGTTTGTGGATCAACATGCCGCTCATGAGCGAGTGGTGTATGAAAGCCTGATGCAAGCTTGGAAAGCTGGTAACTTTGAGGTGCAGAGTTTTTTATTTCCACTGGCTATTGATTTGTCAGAGGATAAAGTTGAAATTCTACTGAATCACAATGCCGAAATACAGAAGCTGGGTTTTGAGATTGATCAATTGGGCCCAAGTACAATCGGTATTAAGTCAGCACCTGCTTTAGTAAAAGATTCGAGCCTGCCTGTGGTTTTTGAAAAAATGGCGCTGGATTTACTGAATAATGGCGGTAGTTTTGCCATTGAAAAGAAAATTTCCGACATCTTTGCAACCATGGCCTGCCACTCGGTGGTTCGCGCTGGGCAAAGTTTAAGTATTTCTGAAATGCATGAATTATTAAAATCAATGGATCAATATTCATTATCAAGTTTTTGTCCTCATGGAAGACCGGTTTCTGTGGAAACACAATTTACAGAGCTGGAAAAATTATTTGGCAGAATTAATTGAAAATAGGGAGAATAATGAATTTGAAAGAACTATTCTTGCATCAGGAAAATGAACTGCAAAATCAGTTGGAGCAAATTCGCACTAAATTTAGCCATGCCGGAATAAAAGGTGCAAATTTTGAGTCTGTATTTAGAGAGTTTTTGAACAAATATCTACCTAAGCGACTTTCGGTTGGCACTGGCCAAGTCATAGATTCCGAATCCGGCATTTCTAAGCAAATAGATATCCTTATTTCTACGGAATATCATCCTGGATTTAGCGATCTCCATGCGCCGAATATATTTTTTATCGAAGGAATTTGTGGCGCAGGAGAAATAAAGACAAGACTGACAACAACTGAGCTGGAGTTAGCAGTTAAAAACTGCAACTCACTAAAAAATTTAAATCCCAAACCGGTAGAATCTCTATATATGAGAGGCAATAGTCCGAATAAAAACACACTTCCCTATTTTATCTTTTGTATGGAGAGTGATTTAAGCACGGACTCTATTTGGAAAAAACTAAATGAAAACGAGCCGCCGGGTGATCTAGCAAAAAAAATAGGGCCAGATATTGTTTTCGTTCAAGGAAAATCAATATTGATTGACCCGAGAGGTTTCGACAAAATCTATATTGAGGATCAAAATGGGGAGGTGATAAATTCGTGGACCACTCTATCCGCGGAGCAAAGTGGATTGTACAATTTTGTTATACTACTTTTGGATGCCATTCCCTGCGTAGTGCATATGCAAAACTTCATGAGACTTTACTCAAATATTCTGCGAAAAAAAACTTGAATAGAAAATTTATCTCCTGCAAATTCATTTGCAAAACTTCCGAATGGCTTGGCCCATTTTTTTGGCTACCCAGCCTTCAACGTCAGAATTTCGCTTAATCAAATAAACTTAGGACTTAGTTTTTTGGAAACGGGGCGTAAGCGCGAACTCGTCAATTTTTAGATTTAAATAGAAAAATCTAGGCCCAAAGTCCTGGGTAACATAATGACATCTTATCAAGCAGCAGAAATTCCGGCATGATCTGATAGCGCGGATACTTTTTAAATAATAGAAAAAATGCATTTATGCTGTCTAGACCTAATGCGGACCAATGCTTTAGATTCACCAATGATTGATAATTTAATATGCTTGGTTTATATCCAGCTATTTTTAATGCAATTCCAAAAACGTAAAATAATTTTGTTAAATATTAATTTTGATAAAAATAAGTAACAGAAAGTAACGAATAAAATAATAGATGATAAATAGAGTACATAATATTAAGATTTTTTGCCATTAAGCCCAAAAATAGCCATTAATTTTAATCTGGATTCGTTGGATTTGACATTAAATGTTTATCACCAGTATTGAAAAACGAGAATCTCATAGCTTTCTTACATGTATCAATTGATTCGGTCCTACAATGAGTGGCACACTTAAATTCTACATATGTAGATAGAGATACAACATTGTTCATCTTTTTTTTACAATTTTGAAGTGTTTTATACGGCCCGTAGATTTCGCTGCTTCCATCGAATTGCCCCATCCATCCGCTATTGTTTGCAAATCCGTAAATGGGGAATAGAGTGAATAAAATAACAATTATTCTGCAATTATATTTTAAAATTCTTATATAAAAAAAGTACAATACATTGAACATAATTTTATTATATAAAGGAAATCTAATGATTGTTATACTAAATAGAAAAATGTAGGCCCAAAGTCCCGCGAAACATAAAAGGACTTATCAGTAGGCGGGAATACCGGCATGATCTGAGAGCGGGGATATTTTTAAGTTATAGAAAAAATGCATTTATGCTAGTTTCAATGGTAGGTGTTTCATCCGACCCCATCCAATTTTTTTACGCCGCCTTATCGAGCTTCACGCTAACCGACAGCTTTAAATTTTCCTTATTGATTTGTTCCTGCAAAACAACCTGAACCGCTAATTCAGGTTGTAGGTGAATTTTTTTAGCAATGGTCATGGCTCGACGAAGAGAAGGTAGTTTTCTGCCGTTTTCAAGATCGTTAAGGCTTTGTTTTGAAATACCTAGCATTTTAGCAAAACCAACCTGTGTGATTTCTTCGCCCTGGCGATGAGCTTTTAATAGACGACCAAATGTGAGTACGCCAAATTCTTTTTCAATCTCAGCAACGCCAATTTTTTTAATACTCATGTTTATTTACCTCTTCAATTATAACTATGTTAATGCTGCCATCATGCGCTTCAGTGTAAATGGCACGATAACCCTTATTAAGGCGTATTGATCTTTGCCCGTGACGATCACCTTTTAGGGGTTCATCGTGGTAACCAGGTATTTTTCTAACCTCGCGAAGCCCTTTAAGTTCGATCGATTTAGCCCAAGCTAGCAATTTCACTACGACAAAGTCGGGGAGTCTTCTGAGTTGTTTATCTACTTTGTCGAATATGACCTTATCCACAACCAAAAGTACATCAATCAGGCGTACCTTGCAAGGATTTTAATGGGTTTTTATCTCTCTATGGTACTTTGTGGTCTTTTGCAAGGCAGACCTTAATGATTACAATGATTTACGTTCGTATGATAAGCCATCCATTTCTAAACTATTTTTTATCGTCTGAGGCGTAAGACCCCGCCCCTTGGGGCGTGTGATATAGGGTTGAGTATGGGATTTTACCGAATCAGTCACTCCGTCTTTGAATGTCAGTATCATGTTGTCTGGACTACGAAGTATCGTAAGAGGGTGATGACGCTACAGCATGAAAAGGAATTTTGCGAATCAGTACTTAGGCGGGCCGCAGCCGATTATGGGATGAAAATACAAACAATCGAAGTTGATGATGACCATGTTCATTTGCAAATAGAAATCCCGCTGCAGCAGTCTGTAGACTGTTGCAGAAGCCCTTAATGAAAGAAATATTGATGTAATTTTGACCGGCGGTGCGGTTGTGTCTATTTATTCTGAGGGTAAATATGTTTCAAAAGACGCTGATTTTTTAAGTATGACGGATCATCAAATAATTAAAAAGACTATGCATGATTTGGGCTTTAAAAACTTAGGAAAAGATTTTTATCATGACGACTGTATATTTACCGTAGAGTTTCCTGGGTATGAACTTGTCATTGGCGATGTGCGCATGAAGGCCGAGGGAAAAATTAAAAAGGGTAAGTTTACTTTAAAACTACTTTCTCCTACTCAATGTGTAATGGACAGGTTGGCTGCATTTTACCACTGGAAAGACAGGCAGAGTTTGCAACAAGCCATAATGGTTGCAAAGAATCATCCTGTTAAATTGAAAGCTATTGAGGTCTAGTCGAATAAAGAGGGAATGAGTGATCGCTATAAAGTTTTTATTAAAGAGCTAAAAAAAATAAGCAAATAGAAAAATCTGAGCCCAAAGTCCTGTTGAACATAAAACTGACTTATCTGTAGGCGGTATTACTTGTATGATCTCAGGTCGGTGATACTTTTAAGTTATGGAAAAAGTGCATTTATGCTTCTTAGGCCTTTGAAAAACCTAGTGTTGATATGAAAAAAAAATGTATATTTGTATTGGGACCCACTGCTTCCGGTAAAAGTGCTTGGGCACTACTGCAAGCAGAAAAATATAAGGGCTCCATTATAAATATCGACAGTGTTCAGCTCTATAAGGGCCTTATTATTGGTTCGGCCGCCCCCACCGAAGAAGAAAAAAGAAAAATTCCACATTATTTGTATTCGTATGTTGAAGCTCCAAAAGAAATGACAGCCGGTGATTATCTTAAAGATTTTTATCAGTTATTAGAGAGTAACATAAGATTTCCACTGTTCATCGTTGGTGGAACCGGATTTTATATTCAAGCTTTAGAAAAAGGCATGTTCAATATTGAGCCTGTGCCAATTGAGTTCCGAAAAAGTATTGAAGAAGAGCTTGCAGCAAGAGGTGCCGAGGGTCTTTATGCCGAGCTTAAAGAAAAAGACCCGGATACAAAAATTCATATTAATGATCATTATCGATTAGTTCGCGCTATTGAAATTATTAGATATACGGGGACGACTCCAACAGAATTGAATAAGAAATCCAGTGAAAATAAAAATGAATTTCCATTTGAGTATATTAAGGTGGGTTTTGATTTTGATAAAAGTGATTTTGAAGAGCGGGTTAAACGACGTACAAAAAAAATAATTGAGGCCGGAATTATTGAGGAAACGACGAAGTTTTATAATTTGAATTTGGCTGATTGGGCGCCGCTTCAGAGTGTGGGATATAAAGAAACCGTGGAATTTTTGCGTAGCTCTAAAAGTAAAGAGTGGTTGTTTGAAGCAATTAATCAAAGCACGATGCAATTGATAAAAAAGCAAAAAACCTGGTTTAAACGCGACAAGTCTGTACTTTGGTCTAATCAGGAGCAAAGCTTAGCTCAATTTTTAGCTTAAGTTTGCCCTTCGTGTGACTCAAACGCATAATATTAGCTATGAAAAGTATGACCGGTTTCGGAAATTTCCGAGCACAAAGTAACGAAGTTTCAATTGAAGTTAGTATTCGCGCGGTGAACGGACGTTTTTTAGAAACTCGGTTTCATCTTCCGCGTAGCTATTTTTCGCATGAAGCGGATTTGAAAAAAAAATTTTCAAGTCTGGTTATTCGTGGAACTGTAGATATTTATATTGCGCGAAAAATTAAATCCAATTTAAGTTCCGGAAAAATTGTCGTGAATTCAAAGTTGGCGCAGGAGTATTTTAAGGCGTTCAAGAAGTTATCAATGGATTTAAGAATAAGCGATACAATCAGATTCGAGCATATAGCAAAGCAGCCAGATGTTATTCAGGTTGAAGAGTCCGATATGGTGACTAATCATGAAGTCAGCATGTTAAAGAAGGCCTTTGATGCCGCCCTTAAAAAATTTGATATCGAAAGGCTACGCGAAGGCGCCGCCCTTAAAAAAGATTTGCAGAAAAACTTAAAAGATTTACACCGGCATATTCTTAAAGTTACTAAGCTGCGTGAAGAGGCCAATAAGTTATTGCAGGAAAGATTTGAATCAAGAGTGAAAGCCAGACTTCCTAAAGAAGTGGCAGGGCAGCAGATTGATCCGGGGCGTATATCACAAGAGGTTGTCATTCAGCTTGAAAAAGCCGATATCAATGAAGAATTAATTAGATTGGCTGAACATATTAAAAATTTTGATAAGTTAGTGGAATTAACTATTGTAGAAGGTAAGAAACTTGATTTCTACACTCAGGAATTACTACGTGAAGTAAATACTATTGGTTCTAAAAGTCAGGTGGCCGGAATAACTGAAGCTGTTGTGGAAGCAAAGACCTTAATTGAACGCATTAAAGAGCAAGTGCAAAATATCGAATGAAGACGAAAATGATCATTGTGGCAGCCCCAAGCGGTGCAGGAAAAAGTAGTTTTGTTGAGAGATTAGCCGCTGAGGACAGCCGCTTGCATGATATTATCACGTACACGACTAGGCCCATGCGCCATCACGAGAGCCAGGGTAAGCCCTATTTTTTTATTTCACAGGAAGATTTTGAAAAAAAAACAAAGGAAGATTTTTTTATTGAGTGGGCCCGGGTGCATACTAATTTGTATGGGACCTCACATGAGCAAATTCAACTAGCGTGGGCCAGGGATAAAGTCGTGATAATGGATATCGACATTCAAGGTGTAGCCACGTTCAAATCTAAATACCCCGAGGCTAAGACCGTGTTTATACTGCCACCCTCCATTAGCGAGCTAAGGCGGCGCGTCATAAAGCGTGATGGCGGCCCCCCTCCTGATCTTGAAGTCCGAATGCTGAATGCAGAAAAAGAGATGCAAAAAGCCGGAGAGTTCGATGTACAGATTGTAAATGATGACTTTGAGAGATCTTATGGCGAATTCAAAAAAACGGTTGAGAAATGGATAGCTTAGAGCTATATCTGACACTTGGCCTTTAAATAGTTTATAAAAAATGAGGTATCAGCGTGGCTCGAGTAACAGTTGAAGATTGTATGGATAAAGTACCTAATCGTTTTGCATTGGTGTTATTGGTAGCCAAGCGCGCAAAGCAGCTTCTTAAGGGCAGTGATTGCACTGTTGCAACAAAAAATAATAAGTACATTGTAAACTCACTTCGCGAAGTTGCTATTGGCAATGTGGGCTTTGAGTCCAAAATTGACCCAGCAACAGCTCAGACAGAAATGCTGAAAGATTTGAATAAGTAAGGCTTTTACTAAGGCTAGTTCTTTAGTCTGTTTTTAATCGATTTTCAAATGCCCGCTTAATTAGCGGGCTTTTTTGTTTTATAATCTAGAACAATGATTGAGATTCCATCCGAAGATAGACTGCCCTTAAAACCAATAAAATCTGTGGCAGAACTTTGTGAAAAAGTTAAACTCTATCACCCGGCAGCTCCCGTGCAGATTATTGAAAAAGCTTATTTGTTTTCTGAAAAAGCTCACGAAGGGCAAATGCGCAGATCGGGTGAACCCTATATTTCTCACCCCCTGAATGTGGCCGGAATTTTAGCGGATCTACATTTAGATTTAGATACAATTGTTACGGGTCTTTTGCACGACACGGTCGAAGATACGCCAGCCACACTTGAAGATATCAAAAGAGAGTTCGGAGACACCGTTGCCGCACTGGTTGATGGTGTAACAAAAATCGGACTTATGAATTTCAGAAGCAGTTTTGATAAGCAGGGCGAAAACATCCGCAAGATGATTATTGCTATGGGAAAAGATGTGCGGGTTGTTTTAGTGAAGCTTTGTGATCGACTTCATAATATGCGCACACTTAACCATATGCCCTATGAAAAACAAGAACGAATCGCTCAGGAAACTCTTGAAATTTATTGTCCTCTTGCCGGCAGAATTGGTATTAGTGCTCTGAAGGTTGAACTTGAAGATTTGAGTTTCAGATACTCGCGTCCAGATAAATATTATGAACTGATTCAGATTATTAAAAAGAACGAACAAGAAACCGAAAAATATATCGATGATGTTAAAAAAAGTGTTATTGAAGTTTTAACTAAAACAAATATTAAAAATGTAAAAATTTATGGACGTTCAAAACATCTATGGTCGATTTATCGAAAAATGACTTCGCGTAATTTAACCTATGATCAGATTTACGATGTATTGGCATTTAGAATTATAGTCAGCAGTCTCGTGGAATGTTATGAGGTGCTGGGTTATATTCATTCAATTTGGAAGCCAATTCCGGGGCGTTTTAAAGATTTCATTGCTATGCCTAAATCTAATAACTATCAGTCTTTACATACGACAGTGATTGGGCCGGGTGGGGATCGTATTGAAATTCAAATTCGGACCGATGAAATGCATTTGATTGCTGAAAAAGGAATCGCAGCTCATTGGAATTACAAAGAGCGTGGTAAGCTTCAGGCTGATGAATTAGTTAATGCCAATTGGTTGCGTGACCTGGTTGCGCTGAATCAATCGGGTGAGGGTGGCGATGAGTTTCTGGATACGATCAAGACAGGCTTGGTTGAAAAAGATATTTATGTGTTTACACCAAAAGGTGATGTTATTGAACTACCTGATGAGGCCACTCCCGTAGATTTAGCCTACGCTATTCACACGAGCCTAGGAGGAATGTGCACCGGCGCTAGAGTTAATGGGCGTATGGTGCCACTTAAACATAAGCTTGCAAATGGCGATCGCGTTGAGATTCTGACTGCTAAAACCCAGACGCCATCGAAAGATTGGCTTAAGTTTGTTGTTACGAATAAAGCCAAATCAAAGATCCGGCAGTTTGTTAAAGAAGAGCAAAGGCGCAATGCTATTGCAATCGGTAAAGATATTGTTGAAAAAGAATTCCGTAAGTTCGGCATGGCGGCAGTAAAATATTTAAAGGGCCCCGAATACGAAAAATATATCAGTGAAAGTGGGATAATTGATTTAGAAGAACTTTATGCACGCGTGGGTTATGGAAAATTTGAAGCCAATCTTTTGGTTAAAAATTTAAGCCCTGAGGCCTTGCAGAAAGAAGCTGAAAAAACACCTGATTCAACCATCATGCAGCGAATTGTTAAGTCGGCTAAAGCCAAAATGCGAAAAACAAATTCAATCATTTCTGTCGATGGCATGGATGATGTTCTGGTGCATTTTGCGAAGTGCTGCAGCCCCATACCTGGAGATTCAATTACTGGCTTTATCAGCCGTGGAAAAGGAATTATTATTCATAGATCCAGCTGCCAGAAAGTTTTTGAAAATGACCAGATCCGGCGGGTTGATGTAAGTTGGACGGCTAAGACAGCGCAAGATGGACAAGAGCGGCAGGTTAAGCTCGAGGTGATAGCACAGGACGTTCAGGGTCTTCTTAAGCTGATGTCGGAATCATTCGCTACCCAGGGCATTAACATTGAATCAGCACAGATTAAAACCACACGTGATAAAAAAGCGATTTGCTTATTTGAGGTTTCGGTTAAAGATGTATCCCAATTATCAAATGCAATATTATCTCTGCAAAAGATTAAGGGAATTATAAATGTACAGCGGGTTAGTAGCTAGAATAATAAAGCATCAAGTGAGTAAACCCCGGGGCCCAAAAGAATAATGACCATTAATATGGCCGCAAGATTTAGAGTGTACTCATTACCAGGTGGGTTGTTGGTTATTAAATAACCGCCACCCTTGTGGCCGATCAGAGCGGCTACAATCATGATTGCAAAACAAAGTAGAGCCCCAACTCTGGTGAATAGACCAAGAGTTATCATCACTCCACCGACAATTTCACAGAGCATTGCCATTCGCGCCTGCAGAGCGGCAAATGGCAAGCCAAGGCTTTTAAGCCAGCCTTCAAAGCCTTGCATATTTCCGCTACCCACAATTCCTAATTTTCCTAAACCGTGGACGACAAAACAAACACCGATAAATAATCGGATAATAAGGGAGCTGAAATTGATTAAATCAGTAGAGTTTTCAATTAAAAGTGATTGCATATTCATGCTTAAACGATTTCATAGAGGTTAGTGTAAAGCAAGTAAGAAAAAAAGCATTATTGTAGAGGAACGACGTAATCAACCTTCATTGAAAAGTTAATGTCCGAGTGTTCGCAGTCAAAATTGTCGTTATCACCAATCGAAATAAATTTTATTGAATGAGAATTACGGTTCAAGTTTTCTGCCATGAGCCGCTGAAACAAAATCGAAGGGTAGTTGATAGAAATATTGCCCGGAATATCGGTGTCAGGCCAGCTGCATTGCCCGCCAGCGGGGCAAAGGACGCCCTCTCTTCTATTGTCCCAAGTCATACCGGCCATTTTTGACCAATCATAGCGAAGCAGACCAAAGCTGGGTGTAAGTCGTTCTTGAAAGTCATAAGAACTGGCAATGAGGGCATCATTAAAGCTTAAAATGAAGTGATCATCATAAAGAAACTGTTGTTTTTGAAAACTAAACTTTATATCACAAATTATGGCGCCATTCTCTAGTGCTAACGCTTGCTCTTGTTCAATTCGCGCCTGAAAAAAACCATTACGTATTGCTAAATTACCATTATTACCCCAATTACAAGTTTCTTGAGGTTTTGGAAAAAAGTAATTGAAATCTTGTACGCGGTGGCCAGTAACATTGGAGCAGGCTTGTTGCACGATAGGTGTATTTACCGGCGGGGTGCTGTTTGTATATGTTTCAACGTCGGATCCATAGACTGAATCAGACCCAGAGTCTGAATTAGACCCAGAAAGGGAGCTTAAACTCTCACTGGAGTCGTAGCTAAACTTTGTGACATTACAGCTTGTTTGTAACAACAATAGTACAATCAAAAAATTTATACGGAAAATTAGAGTCTCATTTTTAAACACATAGGCCCCCAACGAAAAGACTAACTATAGGCTTATGTTGCAAAAACCAGACCTTGTTAAGTACAATGTGGGGGAGCTGGAATATAAACTTTGTAAAGCAATTTGACAGTTTAAGTAATCATATACAAAAAAACTTAAGACTGTTTTTTAGCTAATCTTATTTTGATACATTAATTTAAAACGCCCAGCCATAACCAGCTCGGAGCATAAGAATATTGGCTGTGACTGTATCGGAACTTTGGAATAGTTGGTATTCAAGTGAAAGTGGAATAAAGTTTTTGTTACTTGTGTAGTAATCTGCGCCACCTGCAAATGCAAATGTAACAGTGAATTTAACATCGCCGGCTACTAATGCAGTGGTTGATTTAGCGATTGGGAATTTTCCAGTACCGCCTCCGCCGATCCACCATTGAAGTTTTGAATGAGTTAAATTGTATCGAAGATACCCACCGGCAGATAAATATTGAATTGAGGCTGTACAAGTGGTTGATGTTAAGTTATTGCAGGACAAAAAGTTTGAGGTTCCAGAGACTTCGAATGGTTCATAGCCCAAAGTACCACGCATAATAAATAAATCTTTGAACGAATAGTCTATGGCGCCGGTTACTCCGAAGGAGTTTCCTTTTAAAGCTACGTTTTCTTGGTTCGGCGGTATAAAGGAGTCGGCTTGCTTGGTCGACATATTATTGATTAAGATGTTTCCCAGAACGGAGTACTTCATGCCGCTTAATCGATAGGGCTCGCTACCGGCAGCCTCTTCGGTATTTTCAGCATTGCTACTGCTGGCTGCAACTAACTGGACTGATTTTGCATCGTTGGCATTGCCTTTATTGATAAGGGCAATAGCGCGCGTACCTTTAACTTGTATAAGGGTGGCTATTGCAATCTTTTTTCCCTTTGAATTCAGCAGATAAATTTTTTGATTAACAGCAGCAGTGGCATCTTCTAGGTCAAGCAAGACTTTATTGTCTTTAACTTTAACGATTTCGATAGCCCAAGCTTGAACAGATAACAATACAACAAATAGTGCGCAGTTAAATATTTTCATATATACAGTATGTTCCTTTTAGGTTGTCGGTTTCAAAAACACTTCGGCCGTTTAATTGATATTCCCATAAAAAAACAGATTCATTATCGTCAGATGTTAGTTTAATAATTGTGACCAGTTTGGATGCATCTGCGGAACCTCGGACTGACTCATACGAGCATGCTGGTTCTTTAGAGTTTACTGTTAAATTTTGTACTTTAAAGCTGGCGTAATCAGATTCAAAAGCTTTTCGGTCAGGTGATTTGTAGACTGTGCAGGCAGAAAGTATTATTGCGATACTGAGCAAGGCTGTATAATGGCGTACATTTTTATTAATATAATGTTTCACATTTTTTGTTGGATAATGTTTCACATTAATATTGTGGGTTAATTTACAAATAAAATAAAGCCTTTTATTTACATAAAAGGCTTTATTTTTATAATTATGATTTATGAATCAGAATCTAAAATGGAATGTCTTCGTTTTGATTAAATGTCGGCTCGGGTCCGAAATCAGCAAAATTGGTTTCATTTCCATGAGATGAACTCATAGAAGAACCAGCAGATGCTCCAGTAGAAGTTTCGCTGCTTGCAGATCCTAAGAACTGCACGGTTGTGGCAACAATTTCAGTTGAATACATTTTAACGCCATTTTTTTCGTAAGAGCTTGTTTGCAAGCGGCCCTCAACATAAACCTGACGACCTTTAGCTAAATACTTACCGCAGATCTCAGCTAATTTACCCCAAACAACAACTCTGTGCCATTCAGTGCGCTCTTGTTTTTGACCGTCTTTGCCGGTCCAATTTTCACTTGTTGCAACATTTAATCGAGTCACAGTGGTGCCTTGACCAATTGCTTTCATTTCTGGATCCTGACCTAAACGACCTATAATTATTACCTTGTTAACTCCGGACATATGCCCTCCCTTGTATGTTTTCTATTTGTGTTCGTAATGAGTCAATCAGCGAATCTGATTTGCATCAACTTTATGCACGGCAGGGGCCTACATATTAAGCGATTGGTGTGAGGAAGAGCTGAATTGCGATCTGAAAATCGGAATTCAGGCGGATTTTTTAACTGCCCGTCGGAACAGGTTTGTTGGAATGGTTTTATCTTAAGGGTGTAAACTGAGGTGGCATACCCATTTGGGCTGAATAAACCTTAAATTTGTAATTACTGACGCTACCTGAATCAATTTTATACCCATCAAGAAAAGATAAAAACAATTTAGCTTTATCTTTAAAAATCTGAGTGGCGAAGAGATCTAAAGAAATATTATAAGCACCAATGATGGGGTTAATTTGCCCATTATTGTTTTGAAAAGTCACAGAAAGGTCACCTTTAACATCTCCATAAAACTCATCTTGGTTGGTGCCCAGTTTTCCATTTTCGATTAAAAATTTTCCGTTTGATAACCGGCCTTTTAATTCTATTTTTCCTAATTTCATTTCAGGTAAAGCAATTTGGCCAAAATCCTGAAGAGGAATAGATGTTGAAGCCAGTTCAAACTTTAAAATCGTCATGCTAATATCTAGTTCGGGTTGCTCGGTCATGGCTAAATCAGCAACGGCTTGCGCCGTAAGGTTCAGTTCTCCCTTAATCGGAAGGTTAATATTTACTGTTTGCTGCAGTTCTTTTAAATTGATTTTACCGGCAACAACTCCAATTTTAAATTTATCTGCTGATTTATCTAAACCTTCGGCTGAACTTGTGGGGTGTATTGATACTTCAACGTCACCTTTTAGAAAACCTTTGGCGGTTATTTTTCCACCCGGCTTTTTAGCCAGCAAAGCCGAAAAAGAAGGAGAAATTTCAAGTTCATCACTGCCTAAGGACGATATCTGTGGAGTCTCAATATATATATTTTCAAAAGAAATAGAGGCTGAAAGGGGATTTAAATGCATTTTTTCAAGCTGCAGGAAAACTCTGTTTCCAGTAAGTTTTGAAACTTGTGATGAGATTAAATCATTAAGCTCACTTAAGGGGAATAAAATAACCACAAAGGCCACTGTCATCAATAAAGTTAAAATAATTTTCCATTTATGTGAAAATAAAAATCGAATGCTGATGACGATAGCGTTCATCATTCGTCAGACCCTCGGGTTTTTTTTGAGGTTTTTTCGGGTTCAGGTTCCTGAGTGGATTCAAAATTAGGAGTGGGCACATTTAATGAATAGAGCTTATAAGTTACATCGTAATAGCGGGTGTCTTGTGCATTTGCATTTATAAAAAGGTCTTTCATTTTTACACTGCTAGATATACTAACAATCGAAGCTCCGATATCGACGATTTGTTTAAGATTCAATTTAGCCAGCCTGACTTCTAATACACTTGAAATTAAACTTGATGATATAAGGCGTCCTTCAATAGCTCCTTCGCTGAGGCCGATGTTTTGCTCAGGTAAAAGTTCGGCATTGGCAATCACAGACATGACTGAGGATTTTAATCCCTCTAGTGATGGAGGAACAACTATATCGGGAGCCGCCGTAGAATCTCGGTGAGTTTTAAAAAGCTCGCGAATCAGATTACGTCTTTCTTCAAAAAGGGAAAGGCTTGTTTGAGATTCTGACAGATAGCTAAAGGGAATAAAAAACATCAAAAATAGAAGTACAGCCACGCCCAACATAAAGGTCATTTTTTGTGCTGGAGGATCCATATTTTCATAACGGTCTTTGGCCTGCGCAAAAGCCGGTGAATCCTGAATGGCTTGGGAGATTTTAGAGCCCATATTTTTTAATTGCTCTTGTAGGTTTTCTAAAGCACTCATTTGACCAAGCCTCGATCTGATTTAAATGAAATATTAAATGCAACACGGTTGGGTACAAGACCGAGCTTTGCAGGGAGACTAGTAATAATTCCATCTGTACTGAGTGTCTTCAGGCTTTGGGTAAGGGCCGCGACATCTTTTGTGGAGCTGGCATAACCCAAAATCTGAACAAATTCGTCTTTGATATGAAAAGTCATAATATCAATCTTAATCTGATCTTTTTGTGGTGAGGCTTCGCTGATTTTTTTTAATACATCAAGTGCCGAATTCATTTGTGCTACCTGTGCCACTAATTTCAATTCAGCTGCCTTCTTCTTATTTTCTTTTATATATTTTTTGACACCGTTTTCATTGGCCTGTTTTTTTGGGAGTTTAGCAACACTTTTTGCTTGTGTAATTACGGCTTCTTCGGCTTTTTCATTTAAGGTTAAAGAAAAGGATTGCCTGATAGATGTCCAGACAAATAGCACAAACATGGTGTAGAGCCCCACCTGAACAACAGAGCCCCATTTTTTCCAGAAAAATTTTACGTTATCATTTTGTTTGGCAAATTCACCCTTAAGCAGATTGGTAGCGGGATTAGCTGATTTTTTGAAAGCTTCAAGTGCAAGTGCTACCGCCGTAGTAAAATGAGACTCTACATGATGTGCTTGCTCAGGCGACTGCATGGAGCTCATCCCACTGACATAATTTTGCAGTAGATAAATTGGATTGCAGGGGGTTTCAAGATGTTGGGTTAGAAAGCCACCTAAATTTGGCAGTAAGCTGGCGCCTCCGGTAAAATGCAGGGCTGTAATGCGGGCATTAAATTCGCTTTTTAATTCAATTACAGTCATTTGGATGTCGCGCACTAAATCCATCAAAATTTTTGTTAACACCGAGGAGATTTGCGCTTGTTCAAAACTTGCATTTTCTTTGTTTAACAGCAGAGTACCTTGTGTGTGTAAAATACGTACGGCTTCTACATAAGAAATTTCTTGTTTTTTGACAATTTCCTGAATGAGCTGATGAGCCCCCCAGTATAAACTACGAGTAAAAATCAAACGATTATTTTCAAAGGCAGTAAACAAGGTTTTTTTGTGTCCGATATTTAAAATAATTCGAATTTCTTTTTTTGGAGGATTACTTTCGTTAACAATAGCAGGATCGGCTTTTCCGGGTGGGGGGGAACCCCAATCTTCAATTAGATTTGCATAGGCTAAACCATCCACCGAAATATTATGAGCATCAATTCCGAAGTTGGCCGCTAGTGAAATAATTTTTTCTATATGAGTTTTAGGTGCGGCAGTTGCCAGAACATCAGCAGCGAAACCTTGGGTCTGAATAATTTTAGCATCAAATATGCAGGCATCAGTATCAAATGGAATGTCTTCTTCCATTTCGAAAGAAAGACTTTTTTGTATTTTTGATCTGTCAGAAAACGGGAAAGTTTTATAGCGTGTTGTAACTTGATCTTGTTTTACGGCAAAAATCCAGCGAGCCTGCCCGTGATCACCGCTGGCCAGAAAAGCACGCACGAACTCAATAACTTCCAGTTCTTTATCCTCAGCAGTTACATTTTGACTTAATTTTTTTTCTTGAGTTTGATTTATTAAGACATTTTTTTTATGTTGGACGAGCTCAACTAATTTTACTGAGTATTCGCCGATATCAAGACCTATCGCCCTCATGCTGCCCCTTCGTGATGTAAAACTACTGCGCTGCTATTTCTCCGTCAGTATACGATACGTCATGGACCTTTGGGAAGAGGATACGAATAGTGAATCTAGACGTTAATCCAGGGAAATATTTTTAGTCTGCCTTTCAGATTTTCGATATCAAATCACTAATCTTCAATCCAATAAACCACGCGCGGCGGGCCTTTGGGAAGTGGTTCTGGAGGAGCAGGTGCTGGGGCTGGGGCGGGCGCCTGCCCAGGAGGGGGAGGCGGCGGCGGATTTTCTTTATCAACATAGGTTTTGATTTGAGCTGCGGCCCTTCCTACATCAAGAACAACTGCGGTAATATTTTTTTGCAGTGCAAATTTTCCGTCGCCATAAAGACCAGTCGATTTAATTCTGAAGCTGATAACTTTATTGCAGATCATAGGAATCTGATCAAATTCTTTTGTTAGCCTTGCGCCGCGCCCTTCGACAAATGTTTTAAAGTCATCATGGCACTTCTCTTTTTCTCCCTTAAAGGGGCCACCTTTGTCCGGATCATCGCGTCTTGCAATAGCTTCAGTAACGGCCTCTTCAGTCATTCCGCTATCTAATGAAAGTAAGACTTCCTTACTCGAGGTATTCGGGTTAATGGCCTTCATACCGTAAATGGTAATACGCGGACGCAGCAGATCATAAAACACGTCCGTCATACCCGGAACCAATCTTAATTCCTCAATGGTTCTAAATCCGCGATTGGGAGGATAAGAGGGGCCTAAGGCGGAATAACCGGAGCGTTTGTCGCCACCACCAAGGCCAGTATTTGAATCGCTCATCCAGTCGTAAATTCTGTTAACTAATTCTTCAAAATTTGTATTTTGATACTCGGTTCTAAAAACATCATCAGTTGCTATCTTTTGTTCAAAAGCAGTCAGTAGTTGTTTTTTTGTGATTTCTCTTAAAGTTTTTGACGGAGAAGCCAAATCGTTAATATCAATTTTTGAACCTTCATCCTCAATTGTGTGTGAGTAACGGGCGTCCATCAAAGATTCGGCGTTGATCTGCTGATAGCTATCTTTATCTACTGAATTTATTTCTTTTGGTAGGGGTAGGGGCCAAAAGAAGGGGGTCTTCCAGCCGATTTCATCGATGATTTTCATATACGATTCTGGTAGCGGGCTACGAACAGCCATTTGGTATATTTTTAATCGCAGTAACGCTATTTGCATTCCATCACGAGCGGCATAATAGGCCTTGATGCGGTTTAACTCCTGTGAGTTGACAATATATTCTACGGCGGTGTCGCGAGTTAATTCGGTCGCAATATAAACCATGAACATCAGCGACATCATCGCTAAAATCAGTGCAATTCCTTTTTTGCGGGATTTCTGCATGGGATTGTATTTTAGGCGCGCAAGAAGTGAGCGTAGCACTAGGGTCTTCCTCCGCTGCTGCTGCCGCTGTTACTGGCAGGTTTTTCGGGATTATTGGGAAAGTGAATAGGAACAACAAATTGCATCGAATAGGTCTTAGGTTTTTTTTCTATTTCGCGCTCTATGCTTAAAGAAATTTCAACAGAATCAGGAAAGTAGTTTTTGGTGCCGGCATCAGCACTTGAACTTGTTGAATTCCAAGTGCTGACCCAATCTTGTTTGGTTTCGCCGATGTAGCGCAATTTGAATTCGGTTACATTTTCTAACATTACAATTTCATTGCCGCCGGTTTTTACATCTTCATCCAGTAAATATTCAGTTCTACGATAAAGACACTGGCTTGCCTGTTTGGTTGTTAAATTACTACAGCTTTTTAACGAGTAACCTACCTCGATAAAATCCGCTTGTGTGATGTTCGATATAGTGCGGGCGGCATTCATGGTTACAAAATTAAGTTCGTTGTCAGTTCCCATAAAATGAGTACTGGGGTCTGATCGTTTGGCCTCACGGGGAGGTGGCGGAGGAGGCTGCGGCGCGCCCGCGATGGGAGCCTTTGATTTTGTGGCCTGATCTAGGATTTCTTTTTCAAAATCGCGATGGTGATAGGCCATATTAACATCGGCTTTTAACATCCTCATAGCGTCGCGCAGTGCCGATACATCGTCGACCTCGGCTTGTATTTTTGTTCGCGCCTTCAGGGCTCTGCTAATGGCCTGAGTTGATAAAATAGTTAATGTTGAAAGTATCGTAATCGCCAGAATGACTTCAAGTAACGTAAAACCTGATGATGAGTGAAGATATAGTCTACTTGTAATCAGGCGTGCCATCATTGCGTAGCTCCACCGCCGCCAGCACCGGGCAAAGGTAGCGGCTGATTATAATCTATCATATAAATTGTTACATCAGCTACAAGGGGTTTTTTACCCTCTTTAAAGATCACGCTAACATTAATTTCTTTTACGGTTTTACTAAGATAATCAGTATAGACCTTCATGAGACTTAAAGTTGTCTGATCGGCACCGCCATCTTGCGAAATCAGGGCCGCCGACAGGTCGGGCATTTCAAATTTTTTAGATTTTAATTTCCAAGAGTATTGCGGCAGTTCGCTACCGAAATTATCTTCTTTTTCTTCGGGGATGGACTCTAAGGATTTATTTTTATACTCACGTTCGATTTCGGTTACTTTACGTTCAAGTAGGGCTGCGATTTGCACCTGTATTTGCGTTTTACGTAAACGATTATAAGTCCCTGACCAGGAATTAGTTAGAATAAAAAGTCCGGAGGCCATAACCATCAGGGCTAAAACGACTTCAATAAGCGTAAAGCCTTTTTTGCTGCCTAATGCGGATTTTAATTGTTTAGAAAATAAAGCTCTCACCGTTTAAATTTACTCTTTGCCTTTGAGAAGAGCAAACAAAAATAGGTCCTAAAACATTTTACTAAAGTTTTTTAAAAATAGGACAGAATTTGCAGTACAAGTGAGCCTTATCCCGATCTTTACCGTTGGTACACTGTGCCGATGGTAAAGATTGGGAGAGAGCTGGAGCTTTGGGGGATGAATGGGTTTTAAAAATTGTTATAAAGTAATTCTTAAGTTGGTTGGAGCTAATGGTGTTAAATTAGTTCCGCCATTATTTGTTGTTGAGAGTTCATACCCGCGTTGATTAATCCATAGATTACGGTAGTTTCCCTGAAGGTTTCCATTGATATCAATAATTCCATCAGAGGAACTTCCCTGTAAATTATTCGAGCCATTAAATATAATTCGTGCAAACCCAAGAGGGTCAGTAATTCCATAGCAATTTAATCTAGGTGGGCATGAACCCCCTGAGCCGCCACTGTTAATGATAATATTATTATTGAAATAATAGGGCCCATCATTTGTGGCTACATTACTTACATTTACATTACCAATAAATGTATTACGATAAACCCAGGTTTGGGCAATAGGATCAACTTTTGCTACCCCAATGGTGATGCCTCCTTCTCCAGAAGCTGTGCCTGAGCTTCGAACTAGATTGTGATAAATTTCTCCTCCTGTGTTGTAAATACCTAATCCGGCAGTTGATGTTGCCATATTCCCACCAAAACAAGTTAACACATCAGAGGAACAAGTATTGGCACGAACTGTATAGTGTGCAACAGTTCCTTTAAGGGCAAGAGAGGCTTCACGATCTAGAGTTCTTGAGTAATTGCTTGTTTCAAAAAGACCATATCTGATGCCATAAAGTTTTAAAGAACATGCGCCTGTTCCTACATTATGAAATGAGCTGTTTTGGACAGTATCAAACCAGGTCGGGCAGTCGTCACAACGACTCCATAAAAAGAAAGATGAGTTTTTACCATTGCCACCGAATAAAAGATTTTGTGCATCAATTTTTCTGATAACTGCACCATAACCACCACTTCGTATATTAAGCTTGAATCCGATACTCCCGATGTTTCGAATTCTCAGTCCCTCGATCCAAATATTTTCACCTTGCATTTGGAAACAGGGCTGGGCATCCCCAGCAGACTCGAAATCAATAGTGGGGTTTTCGCCAGGATAACCTAGCCAGATAACTCCTCTGTTGTTTTCTGGCCAAACGACACGCCTGTCGCAGTCGCCAGGGATTGTTCCATCTTCAAGTGAAGGATCAATTGTATAAGGCAAACTTGCGCCACGAAAGTAAATAATAGATCGAGTGCCACAGCTTGCATGGGCTTTTGCAATTGATCGATAGGGTGAGTTTAGCGAACCATTTCCAGTTGTATCATTTCCTGAGTCAGCATTTAAAAAACAAAATCCGTTAGCGCCGATAGTCGAGTTGACATTGATAGACCAGGTGCCGGTAAGAGTGCGCCCATCAGCATCGCGAATAGTTACAGTAATTGGATTGGTTATGCCAAGAATAGGGTTTGGCCAATTAATTGTACCAGCAGTGCACCCACTTGGGCCAATATTGGAGCAGGGCCCTGGCTCGATAGTCATACCTGCAGGTGCACTACTCAAGCTGTAAGTGTAAGGCCATCGTCCACCAACAGCATCTGCATGAATTTGATAAGGAATACCTGGGTAAGCTCGATAAATTCGATTACTAGCGTGAAGTCCAATTCCAGCAGCGCCAATGCCAACAGGTCGTGCTATTTGGAAAGTTTGGTGATTTTGGGCGTAAGAAGCTAGCGCATGAAATATAAAAAAACATGACAATATAACCGTCTTAAAATAGCTTTGAGCCATAACATCCACCCCGTTACTTAATGTTAAATAAAAATTACGATAATTGCTAACTATAAATATTAAATATCTCTTAATAATTACACTGAAATTTTATAATTCGTAGATCCCAACTACTGTCAAAAACTTCTACAGTTTATAGAACTTTTAAATAGTGTTTGCTCCACGAAGATTTTTACGGCCAATACTTGTATTATAGCGCGCAGAGAAAATTTATTCTGACCATCCAATGTGGTCTATGTTACAGAATACGAAGTCCACTTGGTGGACTTGGGCGTGGCGACGGATTTGGTGGGCCAGATGAATAGTTTGGTAAATCACTCTCGCTTGTTGCTAGATAAAAATCATCAAAATACATATAGAGAACAGTACCAATTGTCGCATTAGCCGGCACGGTACTAGGCCAAAATAGCGACCGGTGACCCCTGGGCTCTGGGACTGTCCATGTAAACGCTTGTCCTGCCACGGGGGTCCCGCCATGCCAACTGAGTACATGAGTCAGGGCTCCCCCCTTGGGGCCTATCCAGCAATCTATTTTACCACTAGAGATTACAGTAAAATCCGTGTGACAACGAATGATGTTCCAGCGGTTTGGTCGAATCCGCTCTGAGAGATTAGTCTGCCCAAGTTTACTCTCATCGCCGGGCGGCGCTCCAGCCCAATTAACGGTTCCAAGCGTATTGTCACGAGTGGTAAGCCACATATCCCCATTAGTGGGGCTTAATAAGGTAGAACTGTTAAATGGATTGTAACTGTTCGACGTGGAGGTTTCGATCAAGAAATAGTTCGTATTGCAGGGATAGTCCGCATTGCAAGGGTAGAATAACTTCATTGGGCGATTACCCGCGATAGTAACTTCGTTGCCAAAGTTGTTCACATACATGGCCACCTGCCACCAAGCATTTGCAGGAATGTAATTATCTGATCCAGAAACTAGCACGCCGCCATCTGACTGTAGGGTCATGCCGTTCGTATACATGCGCATAGCGCGTGAGCCTGATGGTAAGGTGTCATTTGAGCCCGGGACACTAGATGCTATGCTGATATTGGACGGGTTGGCCACTCTATCTGGCAATTCCCGGCAAAATGTATAACCGCTTGTTGATTGAAGCGTGGTGCATGTTACATCGCCAGCCTGGTACGCTTCAAAAGTGTCCGAAAAAATCACGACTGCTGACGCTGACAAAGGCATAAACACACCCAAAACGGCAAGCCTAATCATATAAAAAGCTATCGTAATAGGGCTACAAAAGTCATACCTGCTCATAACTCCCCTTTATCTATCCTAACCCACTTATATTCTACTCTATTAGTGTTTCATTTCCAGTGATTTCTAATTTTTCTGAATTAATAATGATTTGGACCACTCCATAAAAATTTAAATAAAATTCTCAAAATGATACAGCATAGTGTTGTTGTATTTTTTGATAAAAAACAGCTTAGACCAAGGAACAGAGATTGATATTAAATTCGCGGCGAAGATTTTTTAAAAATGTAAAAATATCAGTGCGAGCGCTACGATGGCAGGCACACCCTGAATGTATAGAATCTTTAAATTAACTGAATAGGCGCCATAAATCGCGGCAATAATCACACAGCTCAAAAAAAACAATGCAAGCTGTTTGCTAACTAAAGGATCTGAACAAACAAGTGACCAAATCAATCCTGCTGCCAAAAAACCATTATACAAACCTTGATTGGCAGCTAACACAGCCGTTTGATTGGCATGCTCTACTGACATTAAAAATGTTTTTAGACCCAAGGGTTTTGTCCACAAAAACATTTCTAAAATAAGAAACCAAATATGTAAAAGTGCCACTAATCCTATAAATAATTTCGATAAATTCATATATTGATGCTGCCTTATATGTGTATCTTTGGGTATTATTTTCAATGACTCAGCTCCATTGGGATTTTTTTTGACGCTCAATTCGTAAAATGATAGGCCTGCGTATAATTTAAACAAATAGAAAATTTTGGAGTAAATTATGACAACACCAACTTTAATAACATGTACACTATGGGCTTCTATGTGGCTGAACAATGGCACAATGAAGATTCTAGAAGAGATCAAATTAGATTCCGTAGAAAACACAGTTACCCGTTCACTTGTAAATGTAGAGCAACTTGAAATTCAGCGCTATGCTGATTTTATTTCGATTTTAATTTCGCGTCCGCCCACTGAAAAAGAAAAAGAAGTTTTTGCATCTTTTAAACACAAGTATCCTTTGCAATATGTTACTGTAGCAAGAACTTCGGGCTCACTTGATAGTAGCAACAGCCAAAGTTCTGTGGAGCTTGGAACAAAAGAATACAGTGTTATTTGTAAGTACTAAATAGATTAAAAATCCCATCTGCGGATATAGCGAATGATGTCTTGATCGGTAGTACGAAGCCCCACAGGGTTAACAACTCCGTCCCCAACAATTTTAATGCGCCGAAAACCAAGATAATATCTATTAAGTATAATTCCATCAGACAGAGCGTCAGAAACGCCATCACCGTCGATATCAAATGCGCCGACGGCACGTAATGAGTTCAGATGAGCTGTGATAGACTCTGGTGAAGTTCTGATGGCATCACTTGAGAACACCACATTAGCTATAATCGAAGAACCACTGAACTGAAAGAGATAACGTATAACCATCATGGTGTCGTTCTGATCAATTAGGCTATTTCCATCGATGTCATAACTTAATTTTTTAGACGAGGTCACAACTGTTTGAGCTAACGAAGCGCTAACCATAACTAAACCCAGCATCAATATAATAGTTTTCAATAACATTTTCATTTTATCCCCCCATTTTTAATATAAACTGCTTGTTGCAAAACTAATGCTGGCTCTACTCAAATTAAACCACCATTAAAGCTACAAAATAGACAAACGAATAGACATTGTATAAAAAAAAATCAACATACCAAAAGGAGACATACCAAAAGGAGATTCAGTTTTTATTGTCAGTTACCCCGCAAGAACTTTTGATAGCAATTTTGTTAATGCAAGTTCTACGGCTTGCGACCTGAATCCTTAGGAACGGCGTACCGAATAGACTTATGACCCACGATATAAATTTCATGAATAAAACTGAATTGTATGTTGGAGGTCATATTTTATTATAATACTAGTAATAAGCTGTGCTCAAGAATAACAGCAATCTGCTGAGGAGGATTTTATGAAATCAATTATTATTGTATTTTTGGTCGCATCCAGTTTGTCAGTTTTTGCAGGTGAATATGTTCACTCTGATGTTCCCAGAGTCGAAACTATTTACAGCCTGAGTATTGCGGCAGACTTAGTTCAAATTCAAGTGGAAAGCAATGGCTGTACCACTAAGGAGTCTTTTCTTGTTCAAAAGTATTTAGATCCAAATGATAATATTATTAGATTGTTGTTCATTCGAAATCGTCCTGATTTCTGCCGGGCCTTTCCATCTGAAGGAGCACTGATCGAGTTTTCAAAAGATGATTTAAATATTGCCAGAGACGTTGGAGTGCGTGTTGAGAATCCATTTAGTCATAATCCGCGCAAGTCAAATTAGTGCTGAATTATCTAGCCAGTTCTTTTAAGAGTTTAGCTTCTGGAATAACATCCGCACGCCCAGTCAGTGGATTGTAAACCAAGGTCCAAACTGTGCCCTTGGGGTCTTCAATTTGAATGGCGGAGGTTTCGATTAAACCTTGCGGGAAAAAATGGATATAAGCAGGGCCGGTAGTGAGGATCATATCTAAACTCCCACTTTCAATTTGTCTAAATTTATATCCTTCAGAGAGTATTTGTTTTTTATTAAAAATGCTCGTGTCCGCTTGAAAATCAGGAGGGGGTTTCGGGGCGTCTTGATCCGGGTTTTTTGCAGCTTCTATAGCTTGCTCAAGCTTGGCTTTATCAACGACCACAACTTTGGTGGATTTTTCAACCCACCAGCTTTGCTGCTTTTCGGTTAGGTCAAAGGCCATACGGTACGTGCTACCGGTCATTTTGGCGCGACTTTTTAATTCTTTACCGGCAATAATAAAATTACGTAAAACTTTACGGGTGTCAGCTCTCTTATCGAATAGGCGAGGGGCCGCAACGGCAATGATACCTCCGATAATAACTAAAACAACAGCAATTTCTAAAAGTGAAAATCCTTTTTTATTGTGAAAAACTGTTGTGAACTTCAATTCAATTATTCTTCGTTAGCTGTCGAGCTGGGTGAGTAAATATCTTTATCGGGGCCTTCGCCACCTTCTTTTTTATTTTTACCAAGGCTTTTAAGATTAAAGCCATTACCAGATGACTCATAAACAAACTCGGATTGCCATTCGTCTTTCATAAGGTTTTTCGCATTTTTATTGCTTGTCCAGTTTTTACAGTCGGCGGTATCGTTGATCATGAAGTCAAGAGATGAAGGCATTTTGCCGCAGTCTGCTTGGTACTCATTGATTTTATTTTCAATTTCACCCATTTTTATTTTTGTATTTCGGACATTGGCATTATCGCGACCTTCTTGAATTCGCGGTAAAATCAAAGCCATAATGCCTCCGATAATAACCAGAACAATCATAATCTCAGCTAGAGAAAAACCTTTAGTGTTAAGAGAGTGGCGTGAATTTTTAAAAATTTTCATATGATCACCTTTCGAGTTATTAATAGAATTTACCCCAATTTTGATGTGAGTTCAAACATTGGAACAATAATTGAGATCACAATAACAAAAACCACGACGCCGATCAGCAGTGTCATAATCGGGTTGAGTAAACTGGTAATAGAATCCACTTTAGATCTGACTTGAAAATCATAGGCATCTGCAACTAGAGTCAGCATATTCTCCAGATCACCAGTTTTTTCACCCACATTTACCATGTGCACCACAAGCGGCGGAAAGTGTCCTGATTTTTTAAGAGGTCCAGCTATAGATTCACCCTCAGAAATATTGCTTTTGGCTTCATCAATAGCTTGTGCAATTACATGATTGTTTACAACATTACGAACAATATCAAGCGCGCTGAGCATAGGCACGCCACCAGTTAAAAGTGTGGCCAGAGTTCGGGTAAATCTCGAAATAGCTACCATCTTAGTAATGTCGCCGAACAGCGGAATTTTAAGTGAAACCGCATCCCAGGATTTTTTGCCTTCGCTTGAGTTTTTCCAGTTTAAAAAAAGAAAAATACTGATCACAATAAAGCCGCCGAAGAAATACCAATAATTAACAAACACCTGGCTGATCGAAGCAATAACTTGTGTGTACCAAGGCAGAGAAATATCTGGAAAAGATTCAAAGATGGTCAAAATTTTTGGTAAAACACTGGTGAAGAGGCCAAAAATGACTAACGTTATAACAACCAACATAATAATAGGATAAGTCATGGCGGCACTTAATCTTTGTCTTAATTCAGCCTGGGCCTCGGTAAATTCAGCTAGGCGTAATAAAATAATATCAAGTGTTCCCGACATTTCTCCAGCTTCAGCCATTGAAATATAAATAACATTAAAAACTTCAGGATATTTTGAAAGAGCTTTGTGGAGTGATTGACCTTCGTTGACCATGTTTTTACAGTCAGCTACGGCTTCAGATAAAATCGGGTTCTCAACTTGTTCTGAAACTGCGGTTAATGCATCAACTAGGGGTATGTTGGCTTTTATTAATGTAGCTAATTGCCGCGTCATCAAAGATAAATCTTTTACCGGAACCGAACCTGATCTTACTTTTAGTGCTGATTTTTTTTTAACAGCGGATTTTTTTTTATCTTCAATGGCAATAACAAAAATGCCATCTTTTTTTAATTTCATTCGCGCGGTACGTAGGTTTTCAGAGTCAACTATGCCTTTGGTGTCTTTGCCGTCTCTGGTTATACCCTTGTAGTCAAAAATTGGCATAAGTATTAAATATCCATCTGAGTATTAGAAATTAACTCTTCAATGGTGGTAATGCCTGCTAAAACTTTTTGAACGCCATGATCACGGAAGGTTTTCATGCCGTTGGCCACCGCTTGTTTTTTTATAGTGTTGCCGTCTTTTCGCTGCATTACTAAAGACCTTATATCATCTGTTACAGGTAAAATTTCAGCAATAACCGTACGACCAATATAGCCCTTTTGACTGCACTGATCACAGCCTTTGGTTTTACAGATATTGGCGGCATTGGCCTGTTCGCGCGTAATGCCTAAGGTCTGCAAATCAAAATTACTGGCCACATGAGAAACTTTACAGTGGGGACATAAAACGCGAACCAGCCGCTGTGCTAGAACTCCCAAAATAGAAGTGGCAATTAAAAAGGGCTCACAGCCGATATCCATCATACGTGGAAAGGCGCCCGAAGCATCATTGGCATGTATCGTTGATAAAACCAAGTGACCTGTTAATGAAGAGTTAATTGCAAGTTCAGCGGTTTCTAGGTCGCGGATCTCACCCACCATTATTATATCGGGATCTTGACGCAGAAAAGACCTTAAGCCCGCAGCAAAAGTTAAACCGATTTTTGCATTCACTTGTACTTGCCCCACACCGTGAATTCTTTGCTCGACTGGATCTTCAACTGTTAATATATTAATATCTGGTTTATTTAATTTTCCTAAACAGCCATAAAGTGTGGTGGACTTACCAGAGCCTGTGGGACCAGTTACAATAATAATTCCATAAGAGCGCGAAATCAAATCATCAAGCACCTGCAGAGTATTTTCGGAAAAACCACTTTGCGCTAATTCCCGCACCTGACTCGATTTATCCTGTAAACGCATGACCAGGCGTTCTCCATGCGTTGTTGGAACCGAAGATAGACGTATATCAATATCTTTACCGCCGACTTTTAGTGGAATGCGTCCATCTTGAGGTAAGCGTTTTTCAGCAATATTAAGATTAGCCATAACTTTAATACGAGAGGTGATGGCATTTTGTAATTTTTTAGGTGGTTTAAAGATATCGTATAAAATACCATCCATGCGGTACCTAACAACCATATCTTTTTCGTAGGGCTCAATATGAATATCCGAAGCTTTTTCTTTTACCGCTCTAAATAATAATGAATTCACTAATTTGATAACCGGGGCATCATCTTCTCCGGCCTCCAGTAAGTCGATGATCGGGTCTTCAAGATCCATTTCATCTTCTTCAATTTCATCCATACCGCTCATGTTGGAGGTGTTTTTTTCATAAACGCGGTTGATTGCATCTTGCAGGCGCTGGGTAGTTGTAACTAAGATTTTAATACGTTTAGTAAAAATCACCCGTAAATCATCTAACGCCTTGGTGTTAACTGGATTCGAGGTCAGCACAATAACAGTGTCTGCCTCTTCTCGGAATGGCAGCACGCCTTGTGTTTTTGCATAATTAATTGGAAGATTGCGAACTAAATCGACCGAGATATCATTAACCGGAATGTCTTTGATAAAATCCAAACCTAATTCACGGCATAAATCAGCCACTAATTCATCAGCAGTGACATACTCTTTACGTGATAAAGTGGAGCCCACACTTGTGGACCCAGTAGCAGAGGCATATTTCAGAATAGATTTAATCTGCTCTGAGGTTAAAGAAGTTGCCTTTGTTAAAACGACCGAAACATCAACTTGTGCCATTACTGTTTTTGACCCTTATTCTGTTTCATTTGGATTTATTTCAATGGCAGAACCGCCAGCCGCAGCCCCTTGTTTTAAAATGGTATCCATCGTTGATCCATAAGGATCTTTTCCGCCCTGTTGTTTAATAAAGTTCAAACGCTCCCTTGCCTTGAAGTTTAATAAATCCTGTTGATCAGTAGGCGAGCGAATGATTTTAGGAGTTAGAAAAACCACCATATTTAGCTTATCTTTTGTAACTTCTTTTCCTTTAAATAACCAACCGATCAGAGGTAAATCTCCCAACAGGGGAACTTTTCTGGTGATTTCAGATTCTTCGTCTCGAATTAATCCTCCGATAACGGCGGTGTCGCCATTATTGACATTAATATTAGTTTTAATAGAACGTGTCGCAAGTGATTGGGTTTCATCTTTGAATTTAGCAGGAACTTTTGCTTGTGATAACTGTTTAGCTACTTGGGTAAATTCCATGCGGATTCTTTCAGAACTAGGGCTAATGAAGGGTTTGATGGTCATTTTAATCGTGGCTTGTTCAAATGTTGGTACTAAGAAACTTGCTGTGCCGGTGGTGCCACCACCTTGAACTTGAGATCCTGTTACAACTCTATCGCCCACTTCAATTTCAGCTTCTTGGGAATCTGTAGCAGTTATTTGCGGCGTCGATAAAATATTAGCTCTGCCAATCTTTTTAATAAATTTTAAAAACCCAATGAGGCTGGGAACCTTAACAGTTGTTTTAGCAATTGGATCTAAAACATCAATAGGACCCTGACCGAAGGCTAAAATGGCATTGCCAGCTCCACCAAAGGGGCTGAGAACATCAGTTACGTCAGTATCGTTGGCTACAAATCCTGACTTACCGCCATCTTTATTAAAAGATACGAGACCACCTGAGGCATTAAAGCCATCATTTATTGCCATCTCCATGATGATGGCTTGCACGTAAACCTGATCACGTGGAATATCAAGTTTTTTGAGAATATCCAATACACGTTCATAGTCTTGGCGGCTCGCTGAAATGACCAGTGAGTTGGTATTCTTATCAGCTTTGATGGTGACATCGCCGCCAAAAATTCCTTCACGAGCTGCGGCTTGCCCTTGTGGCGCAAAACCAATTCCGCCACCACCGGTGGGTGCAGCATTTTTAGGACCGGCGTCTTTAGTTACTTGCTGTAAGGTTTCAGCAATTTTTTCAGCCTCACCGTTTTTCATGTAATAAACATAAACGCCGCCAGAATCTTCTGCTTTAACTTTAAAATCCAACTGAGCAATTAATTTCTTTACACGTGCGATACCTTGTTTGTTACCCACAATAACCAAAGAGCTGGTGCGGTCATCCGGAAAAACCAAAAAGTAGCTGGCTCCGGTTTTACCGGCGGCAGTAGTATTACTTGTGGAACCAAAGCGTGGTACCCCTGAAGAAAATCCTCCGGGTGCAGTGGTCGCAGATTTCTGGCCTTTATTAACGATTTTATCAATTAATTCGGCGATGTCTTTTGCTTTGGCATATTTGATGCCTACAACTTCCAGTTGATCTTCAAAACCGGGGACATCAAGCTGATTAATAATTTTCATAACGCGGTCGATGTTGGCGCCGAAGTCAGAAATAATCAGGGAATTCGTTTGCCCGAAGGCTGACATTTCACCGTAACTTGATGTTAACAATCTTAAATCTTTTTGTACGGTATCTGCCGTAATGTGTTTTAAATGGATGATCTTAGTAATCATTTGATCTGAGTTGGGGTAGTAAGCGCCTGAATAGGTGTCGATATTATCCCGTTGTGCCGATCTGGCATTTCGGATCTTTAAAAATCCGCCACTTGGAACAACAGTGAAACCATTAATAGCTAGTGCTGATAAAAAAGCTTTGTAAGCTTCAGAGACAGTAATTTTACTTGGCGCTAAAATTGTGATTTTTCCACGGACAGTTGAATCAATAATAAAGTTTTTGCCGGTGAGTTCACTGATGGCTTTGATTATATCAGTAATTTCAACGTTGGGAAAATCAAAAGATTCAATGGTTTCCGGAAAGTTTTCAGCCGTGAGGTCTTCAGGATTGCCTCGGGCAAATTTATTTTTCTGGTTAGTACTTAAAATACCGGCTTTTGCATTTTTAGATGGGCCGATAATGCTTTCACCTTTAGATAAGTTTGATCCAGACGAGTCTCCTGTTCCACCCTTAGATGGCGGTTCGCCAAAATCAATGGCACCTAGGTCTTCAGGACCTGAAGGGGATTCATCAAATTGTGCATTGGTATTTACAGAAATCAATAAAGATGTAGCCATCACTATTGAAAAAAATCTTTTTTGTAAGGTCATTCCTAAACCCCTTTAGTTAGTTTAACTATTAGCGAACTATTTTATGTCGTACGTAAAGCTTTCCGTTTTTCCGCCGCGCTCAATTTGCATTTTTACCTGGTTACCGTTTTTTAATGTATTGTACATTTCCATGGCTTTTTGAACGCTATCAATAGGTTCGCCATTAACGCCTTTAATGACATCCATTCTTTGTAGACCTAATTGCTCATAAATGGTTCCGGGCTGCATGTCCAAAATTCGGAAGCCATTAATTTCACCCGTATTCGGATCGCGGTTTGGTACGGCGCGGGCCTGCATCAAGACACTAGATAAATCGTTAGTGTATTTAAGTAAATCCGAGCGTTTGATCGCAAAGGTGTTGGTTCCGGTCATTTGAACTTCTTTGCCGGGTTTTGAAGCCTCAGTTTTTGCAGCGGCACCAAAAGCGACTTTGCTGCTGGCCGAATTCATTTCAATATATTCAAGTGCGCCTGTGTTGCTATTACGAATATAAACAATATTTCTTTCGATTCTTTCAATTTTGGCTAAGCCCTCAACATCAGCGCCAGTCGAATATGAGCCTGTCATATTTTTGCCTTTTAGTTCAAGTGCGACAATTGATTTATTGGGGTCTGAATGCACAAGCGTTCCAATAACGTTAATTGGAAGTTGTGAGGGTGTGGGGGCATTATCCTGTTTTTTTCCATCTTCGGTTTTTTTACCCATAGTTATTGCTTCGGGCATAACACCTGTAGAT
Source organism: Bdellovibrionota bacterium (assembly GCA_038042235.1). Taxonomy (GTDB): domain Bacteria; phylum Bdellovibrionota; class Bdellovibrionia; order Bdellovibrionales; family Bdellovibrionaceae; genus Pseudobdellovibrio. The sequence continues at coordinate 40,199 of JBBTEQ010000049.1, forward strand.
GAAAATAAATTACGGTTAGTAATCACCGAAAATTGGCTTCTATCAATAAAAGCCGGTGGCTTTATGGATGAATTTTTTTTTGGTGGGGCTTGATTCGGTATCATGAGTTCGCGAAAATAAATAATGCCAAGATCCGCTATTGTAAAAGCCACGAATGCCAGAAGGGCATAGAGTGCAATTTTAGCCAGCTTCGTGTTTTCGTTGCGTGATCTTGATCCAAGAGTTTTCATTCATAAAAAGCATATCAAATAGGCCTAGGTCGGTGTAGCAACATCAGTCGCGAGCATCAAATCTAGACTACTATCTGGGCTAAGTCTGGGTTTGGTCTGGACTTAGGACTAATTTTTTTATTATAGCTCACGCTCTGTAAACTTCATGACTGAGGTCTGCTAACCTAATGTCTAAATGAGTAATAAGTTGGCTATGACGGTCATATACTTCACGGACGGAGCGCTCATCGAGGATTTGCATGTACGCAAATCGCTTTTACGTATTCCTGAAATCCTTCAATGCTTAAGAGAAAATCAAGGCGAGTTTTTGAATTGTGATCTGTATATTGCAATGATGGATCAAAGTACTTTTTGCCAACTCAATTATCACCAAAAAACACGTCTTAAAACGCTTTTGCAAAAATCACTTTATGATCGTTGGATTAAACAGGGTGTGGAGCCGGATCTTATTATTAAAAGAAAAGATTATACGGACTTTTCACATATAGCGGCGACTTTTGCGAAACTTTCAACCATAGAAGAGTTGAAAGTGATAACAATAGGTCCCGGCTTTGATGAGCTAGAATCTTTTCTGCGATTGAAATTAAAACTACAAAGTAGTCCTTTGACAGATGTGATTTCTCAGGATCCGATGCTTGGCTGGTTCTGGGCCGATGTCAAAAATGGCATTCAGTTGCATTCTTAGTATTTACTGAATAATATAAGCAATTGAGACGACTGACTTCGGAGAGTTTGCATGGAACATGACAAAATTGAATTATTATTTAACTTAATTGATGTGAAAATATCGGCGCGTGCGCGCACAAAAATTCTCGATGAAATTGAAACAATAAATGGTTATGACTTAGTTTTTGTAATAGCAACAATAATTCGATACAGGTTTTCAGGTCATCTGATTGTAGTGAACGAACAAAATGAGTTAAGCGGCATCACTTTTATTTACGGCGAAATCATCAGAATTGATTATCCGGATCAGGAGAACTTACTTGGGAATCTTGTTGTGCAAGAGGAACTGATCTCTCAAAATGAAATGGAAGATATTTTAAAGCAACCTGCCTCTAAAAAAATGGGACAGTATCTACTGGAAAATGGCCATTTATCTAGTGATCAACTAGCGAATTTTTTATTTAAGCAATCGCAGTCGCGATTAGCTAAATATATTCAAGACAATAAGGTACGATTTAATTTTAATTTTGATGGTGAGAGCCACGAAGTAGCAGTGGTCAGCAATATAAAATTTTATCAAATACTGCATACGCTTATTTTTAATAATTTTAATTCAGCGTGGTTAAGGGAGTATGTAAATTTCTATTCAACAAGGGATTTTTCAATTAATTTCTCAGAAGAGGTTTATAAAAACTTTAAAGATCTGGAGTTTATTTCTGAGGCTTTTACAAATATCAGCCATGTGGGCAAAAAAAAATTGTCGTATTTTGAGCTGCTAGCTGTGGCCAGTCTTGAAGAAAGTCATAATATCAAATTTATTCACTTTATGATTTTAACGGGCTTTTTTGTTTTACTCGACAAGCCTACCACGGACACCAAGCGGTCTAAAAGTCAGCAAGCCACACCTGATGTATTAAGCATAGATTTTACAAAAGTAAGAGGCTTAATAATGACACAGAATTATTTTGAAGCCATAGGATATATAAATAAAAGCGCAGCTATAGTTGGTAGCAAGGATCAGGTTAATTTTTATTTTGTGTGGATGAAGCTTCACGGTTCTTTTCATAATAATTTTTTACTTGATATAAATAAAATTAGTAAAGTCTTTGCCGCAATTAACCCCAACATGGTGGGTGAGGGTAATTATTATTATGTAAAAGCCCTGCTTCATGCGAGCCTGAAAGATATTGACGCCTGTCTTGCCGCTTACGATAAGGCTTTGCAGACTGAGAGCTTTTACCTCAAGTATCCCCTTATCAAAAATGGTCGTTTTTACAAAAATACAGGTTTTTTTACCACATTTAAAAAACTATTTGGTTTTAATTAAAACCAAATAAAATCTAACCATACAGGTGTGGTGTTTAATAAACTCAGCTCGGGTAAAAAGTCACGATCATGAGTTTCTATGGAATAAAGCCCATGAGGAGTTTCTGAAAAAACGGAGCCCTTGGGCGGCCGTTTTTTGTAATCTGAAATTTCATAAGCGTACATTAGAAACTCGTCCTGTGCAGAGGATTCATAGCAGGCACGGATCAAAGCATTAAAAACCTCTTGATGGCCGGAAATTAAAAAATGTAAAAGCCTGAAACTAAGTGCCTCTTGTTGTTGGCTACGCGAAAAGGGTCTGGTCAGGCGCCTTCCGAAACCCAAGAGTTGCGCCACCTTTAAAAATTGTCTCAGATTGTGTGATTGCGGGCTGTACTCTTGAGGCAAATAATCTTGCAATAAACTTGAACTGATGGGTTGTACGCAGCCGATGATTTTATGTTCGCTGTCAAAAGCAATTAAAAACTGACTCCAGGAGTAAAGTAAGGAACGGTCAATATATTCGGCAGGATTCTGTATTAACTCCTGTGGCATAAAATCGATTTTTTGACAATTGGCAGTCAGATATTCAAGTAAAGCCTTTTTGTCAGAGGCTTGATAAGGTCTGACTTCAATATTTTTATTGGGACGATTTATAAGCGGATAAAAACCGTGAATAGAAACCAAATTGTACGACCTAGAAAGTGAATACTGAGGTTGGTGGGACCTTTTTAGTTTGGGACGGATGAAGGCATTCATGGCCTGGGTTTCGGTCAGGTTGATGGAGGTTATAAATCCATCAAATTGCTCATGTTCTCTGAGTTTTTCTAAAATCGGATGAAAAAATTTAGACCATGAGATAATGGCTTTTCGATTCGAGGAAATTCTTAAATCACAGGCCTGCGCCAGTTTAAGGGTTCTGTTTTTGAAAACCAGATTTTTAAAAATAAAAGACGCCGTGCCGACGATCTCATTATGATCTTTGATAACATATGTTTTAAACGGCAAGCCGATGCGGCGATAAAATGAAAAAAAATGCTGCTCTCTTTGGACTTTTACCCCAATTTCGCCTCGGATCGGAATGGAAGTGAAAAATTCATTAAGCTGTTCTTTAAATTGAGGAGAGTTTTCAGTTGTGGCTTCTTCTAAAACTAAACTATCGTCAGACATTCTCTTTTTTCCAGATGGTTTCTGTATGATTTTTTTTGAAATT